>NZ_JACJPK010000018.1:0-18766 GCF_014696035.1 Trichocoleus sp. FACHB-262
TATCCATCCAAGAGCCTGCTGGTCCATGACTAGCGGGCTCTTATGCTTTTAGCCCTTTCGTCATGAATTCATTGCCCAAGCTGAGCACCTTTTTGTTTCAAAGCGCTCACATCGTGACAACCCTCTACTCCCCACAAGCACCTATGGATACCTTCGATCTGAAAATTCGCTTGCTCCGATTACGGATATATTGTTTGGTCGCATATATAGAAGCAGAGCAGGCCAAGGACGAGCGCTGGGCACAGGTGAGTACACCCCATCCAAAAGGCTCAGATGCCGAGAAGGATTATATCGACGGTTATCTGGATTATTGGGATACTTACCGAGAGCGTCAACTCCTCCATTGCCCTGGCGATCGCAGCCCTCACTACAGGCAAGGGTGGGAAGCTTATGCGGCACAGCAATCCCGAGCAGCTCGATCCCTATGGAGCGATACTGCGCCAAAAAGCGTGCGATCGCTTCGGATACAGTAAAGCATGAGGACGATCGCTTTTTTGTTGAAATCGATAAGTGATCGCTCCTGCTTTCCTGAGCTTTAAGGCAATTAACCTCGCTCAGGCTGAGGTAAGCCATAAGCAATTTCGTGATTGTAGAATTTGCAGCGGTTTTGGATAGCAGCGATCGCCTGATAGACATCGGTGTTCGACGAGTTCAATTGCTGCCTCCAAAGTTCAGTTAAAGAGCTGGAGGTGCTAAGCTCCCCTAATGCCTCAGCTGCTCTCCTACGAACATCCGAGTCCTGGTCTTCGAGGGCTTTGAGCAGTCCAGGAATCGCTTCTGCCCCCCCTATCTTGCCTAATGCCTCAGCTGCTCTCCTACGAACATCCGAGTCCTGGTCTTCGTAGGAGAGCAGTCCAGAAATCGCTTCCACTCCCCCTATCCTGCCTAATGCCTCAGCTGCTCTCCTACGAACATCCGAGTCCTGGTCTTCGAGGGCTTTGAGCAGTCCAGGAACCATTTCCACTCCCCCTATCCTGCCTAATGCCTCAGCTGCTCTCCTACGAACATCTGAGTCCTGGTCTTCGAGGGCTTTAAGCAGTCCAGGAATCGCTTCTGCCCCCCCTATCCTGCCTAATACCCCAGCTGCGCTCCCACGAACATTGGAGTCTTGGTGTTCGAGGGCTTTGAGCAGTCCAGGAATCGCTTCTGCCCCCCCTATCTTGCCTAATGCCTCAGCTGCTCTCCCACGAACAATGAAGCTCTGGTGCTCGAGGGCTTTGAGCAGTCCAGGAACCACTTCCACTCCCCCTATCCTGCCTAATGCCTCAGCTGCTCTCCCACAAACAGCGAAGTTATAGTCTTCGAGGGCTTTGAGCAGTCCAGGAATCGCCTGTTCAGACTGGCTAGCAGTCCAGCACTGACATTTGAGAAGTGGTGGTATCACCAAATCATTAATCCAACCTACAGTTGTAGTTTGAAATGTAGGTTTGACCTCTCCTGCCAATCGCGCACCTAGCATCAAATCTACATTATTCATGGCTAGCTTTACGATCCGCAGTGCCAAGGCTTCTTCGTTTACCAGTGACAACAATAGGGCAACGGGCTCTGTCCATTTCAAATAGTTGAGGTAGCTTCGTTGCAGTTCTTCATCACTGAGCTGAGGTAGGTGGTGCAGTAGTGCTTCTGCTGCATAGTACTCCTGAAGCAGTTGATGGTGAAACTCCAGTTGGTTTTGGCTAGTATGTTGAATCAGATGATGCTCCAGTAAATCTTCCAACCATTCCTTCGCTCTTTGTGTTGGGTAGTTCACCTTGTCACGCAAGAATTCTGTCAGCACTATCTCTGCTTCTTTCCGCGAAATCGCCACTCGCAACTCTGCCGGTTCCTCCGCATGCATCATCGTAAAGGCCAGATGTTGCAATAGCTCTGACTGCCAGTGACGCAGCCCTTCCGAAACGGGCGCATCTCGTTTCAACTTGTCATATTCCCCTGCAAACCAGCGAAACAGCAACCCCATGCTAGAAGGCAATTGTTTCATGCCTTTAAACACCTCACAGAGCATCCACAGAAGGAGTGGTGTTTGCCCAACCTCGTGCAGTCGCGCCTGCAACTGCCGCAGCAACAGTCCTCCATGCTCTGGTAAATATATCCGCACAAACTGCTGCATTTGTGATTTAGTCAGAGGTTGCATCTCCAACTTCTTCTCAATGCCCACGTCTCCACCGATCGCCACATCTCGGGTTGTAAACACCATCGGTGTTTGGGAATAGTCTTGGCGAAATCGAATTAAGCTGCGTCGGGCTGCTTCTGAGGGCAACTCATTGACACCATCAATGAGCAGCAAAAACCGTCCCTTTAACAGTAAAGTTTCAAGGCTAGCTTCCTCTAAAATGAGGTCATGGCTTTGCAAAAACGCACGGATCCGCTCAATTACTGACGGCTGATCAGCTTCTAAGTATCTCAACTCCACTAAAACCGGAATCTTAGCAGATGTATCTTTTAATGCCTTCCTTGCTTCATCAACTAGTAACCGCAGCAGCGCTGTAGACTTCCCTGACCCTGGTCGCCCCATTAGTAAGACGTGTTCTGCCGCGTATTTACGAATCCCCTCTACAACAGGTAACTGCTCCGTTTTTTCTTGTTTTTGCTGTTCTGAACTGTGGTTATCCTCTACCTGCTTAGGCTGTAGCAACTCCACGATCAGTTTAATGTCCAACTCAGAAGCCTGTTCGAGTTCTTGAAGCTTCCCGATCGCATCCGTTGGTGTGTAAAACTCCCACTTCTGCTGATACTTCCTATCATTGATGAGCGACCGCAAATACGGCTCAACTGTCTCTACCTCTAGTGTCTTACCTGATTGCCCTATGATTGGCAGCAATCTACTCCAACAGCGATTGCTCTGATGAAAATACTGCTGGAGTTCTCGGAGTTGTGGAAATTGCTCGAGAATTACACATGAGGGGATCGCACCGCCGCCCAAATCAATAGAGCGATCGCGGGTGAATTTGACAATACCGCAGACTTTGCCTGTCCGCTGATTCAGTAATGGAGATCCACTCATCCCCGGTCGAACTTGCCCCAAGTTAAACAAAATTGAGGCAGTTTCACTTCCTGTAGTACCGTCACAGTTGAACGTTCGTGGCTCCCCTTGACGATCGCCTTCATCGGGGTAGCCAAATAGATAAAGCGGATCGCGGGATTTAACTTCCTCATCTAAGTAAACACAGGCTGGACTAACCCCGTCTGGAAGTACCACTCGTAGCAGGGCTAGATCATAAGGATCAGGTAGTACTTTTTCTACGATCGCTTGTGCCCAGTTCTCCTGCTGCTGCCACCCTACCTGAACAGGTTTAGCCTTTGCCCCCTGCACTACATGAGCACAAGTTAGAATCCATTCGGAAGCCACGAAGAAACCTGTACCCCAGCCCCCCCGACCGGGAATTGTAAGCTTCACCGTGCATTGTTGTAGTAGGTCTTCTAGCTGATTCATAGCTGGTTTCTATTGGCAACGGCGATCGCCCAGTGCGCTCGACAAAGCAATCGCTCTCAAGATTGCTCAGATTTCTTGGGTTGCTCCCATTCCAGCGTCACTTCTAGATTGGTTTTGCCGGTGCCTCTAACAATGGCTGCGATTAAGCTACCTTGTTCAATTTGAATTTCGAGGCCAAATTTAACAATGGCTTTACTAGGAGATACCTTTTGCAGGGATGCCGTAATCGCTTCTGCAACTCCCTCAATTGCATCTGTTACTCCTTTGAAAGACTTCACATCAAATCCCACATCTTCCCGCCCACCTTGTGCCACCTCAACCTTAACTAGCGAACCATTTGGAAGTTGGACTGGGACGGTATCACTGCGAGATTCTGAAAATGCCATCTGATTTATCTCCTTCTTGTCATGAGAGTAGGGTAAGCAATTGCCTTTTAGCGCTGTTCGACATCAGTGTTTTGATGGGAAGCTACTGATCTAAGGCTACGAATAAATTCGCGAATCACATCCGACTGGGTACGGTGGGTGTCTTCGCAGTACTGCCGCAAGATCTGCATCTCGGCAGTCGGAACCCTAACATTGAGATGCTCCGAATAATTCTTACCTACCTTAGGCATGGCGTAACCAGTTGTGAGTTACACGATAATTGCTCAGATTCTAGCCTTGCTCACCGACTGAAACGAAAATTGCAAGGTAACGAAACACGGTTTGTTCACTCGTGTTTAATGCGCTGGCAATTCTGTGTACTGTCAAACTGTGATCGTGCAACTCTCCGGTTCTCTAAGGCTTCGCTTTGGTCGTGCCTGATTGTCGTTCTTGATAGATACCTGTTGTCGGACCACCTTAACGCCTGCTGATTGTTGTTCTCGACGTTACTCTAACTCGATCTCAGCAAGTTCGAACATGACGCCTGCCAGCATACTGGTGAGCGCCCGTTCAGGTTAATCTGTTGCGTTACTGACACAACTCGAACTCCTTGCTCACACCGGCTAGTCAGTCTGTTGATGCCATCCTTGAGACGATGTAATATGCGATCGAGCTTCCAAACAACAACCGTTTTGATCTTGCCCTCAAAGATGGCAGTTTAAAGACGGCCAAAAGCAGGACGATTGAGAGTCTTATCTGTCTCCTTATCTTCGAACTACTGCACAGAAGATGGGTCATGTCCGTGACGAATTAGCCATTGCTCCATTTCTGCTTTCTGACTATCCGTTTTTTGAGTGAGAGAAGAGACACGGAGATAACAAGCGATCGCGAGGAGCATGGCTACAACCAAGCAGGATGACAAAAAGAATACACCTTTGCTGTCACTAACTTTCAGCGGAAACAACCCTTGAGAAGTCTGAGCGATCGAGGAGTCAAATCTAAAAAACTCTATTTGTCAGTAAGCTGAAGAAACCGACTCACAACATCAATATTCTGAAGTTCACTAATTCTACTGTCATTTTTTAGATAGCTCAACATTAGACTTGTGCTTAGAAGTGGACATTAGACGAGATTCTAGTCATCCAACGCTTGCTCCATTAACTTGATCAGCTCTGGCAACTTCTTAGCCAGCTCCTTTTCTGCTGAAGTTTGGGGGTTTTTCTGTTGCCACTTATTTAGCCTGGATAAAGCTTGTTTCAAAAGTACGACACGTGTCGTACTTTTCTCCGCCACCTTTTCTTGTGGCTCACCATCCCCTAAATATCGTTGGATCGTTCGTAAGTGTTTACCAACCACCACAGCCAATGCAGGCATCAAAGCTTTCTGACCTTTCTTCGGTCTACCCTTAACATCGACATAGCCAGATTCTCGTAGGCGATCGGCGATCGCTTTCACTTCAGTCGGGGTATAGTCTCGCCGTTGTTCGTTCTCGGCAACTTCAATTTGTAACGCTAGTTCAGGATCTTCATTGGCGTTGAAGAACAAGCGCCGGACGGGAATGAATTCATCTGGAAACTTCTCCTGATACTTACCCCATTGAGTTTCTTTGAGATGGTTAATTGCTGCCAGGCGATGCCCGCCTGCGAGGAGTCTTCCCTGGTTGTCGATCACTAATGGTTCAATCAATCCCAGAACCGCAATCGACTCTGCTAGAGATTCGACGTGCTTAGAGTTAAGTGGACGAGTGTCTTGCTGACGAGTTTGGATTTGAGCCAATGGCAATGTACTGCCCTGAACTTTGAAGGATGTTTGTTGCTCCTGCCGACCTTGCTTCGCCTGAGCAGCAGCAATAATTTTGTCTAAGTTGGTCATTTTCTTACTGTCTTAGCAATTTCCTTACCAACTGCCGCGTAATCTGCCCAGGCATCAGGAGACTTAGGGTCTTTTACTTCTGAGACCGGAACTCCTAAATTTTCAGCTTTGAGGTATACCGAGAAACGACGAATCATTGTATTGAACACTGGTAATCCCGCTTTTTTCAAGGCAGACAACGCCTTATCGCCTTCTCGGCTCGGCTTGGGAGGCACAACGGTCAACAAAATTTTATAGCGATCGCTAGGCAGAACCGCGAGGGTACCAATAGTGGCTTCTAGGGAAAAGGTAGTTGGCGTACAGGGAACCACCAACAAATCTGAAGTCTCGGCTAAAGCAACTAACTCTTCATCCGTCGGTCTGGCAGCTGTATCGATTATGAGATGATCATAGTCGTCAGGAACAGAGTTTCCATCACATACGGAAAAGGAAAGCCCTTCTCCCCCGCGTTCAAACCAGTTAATCACGCTGCGGTTTAAATCCCCATCTGCCAACACAGTTTTATTGCGTTTTGTCGCCAGGCAGGCTGCTAGATGAATTGCTGTGGTGGATTTGCCAACACCACCTTTGAAGCTGGTTACTGTGATAATCATGCGGGTATTTTACTCTGCAAATCATCAACTGTTCACACCTTTACGAGCATGACTCAGCACTTGTGATACATAACCATCAACTCGAATTTCCTTCATTTATATCTACTTCAGGAGCAAGCCCTAACGCCTGCCTAAATGCTGCATCATAGTTCGCTGCCTGCCAATTTTCTGCTTCTTTGACCTGCTCTAGTGTTAGCCCATTACATTTAATAAGACTCGCGCCATCAAGACTCGCCCCATCAAGATTCGCCGCATTAAGATTCGCCCCATCAAGATTCGCCCCATCAAGATTCGCCCCATCAAGGCTTGCCCCATCAAGATTCGCCCAATTAAGACTTGCCCCATCAAGACTCGCCTCATCAAGACTTGCCCGATCAAGACTTACCCGATTAAGGCTCGTCCCATCAAGACTTGCCCCATCAAGATTCGCGCCATCAAGACTCGCCCCATCAAGATTCGCGCCATCAAGGCTTGCCCCATCAAGACTCGCCCCATCAAGATTCGCCCGATTAAGACTCGCGCCATCAAGACTTGCGCCATCAAGATTCGCCCGATTAAGACTCGCGCCATCAAGATTCGCCCGATTAAGGCTCGCCCGATTAAGACTTGCTCCATCAAGACTTGCCCAATTGAGGCTCGCCCCATCAAGATCTCTGCCAGACAAGATGCAGTTCTCCAAATTGAGCCAGCCTAAGCACTGCAACGCCAATACGTTCTCTAAACTGGTTCGTTGTCCTTGTAACCGTGCTAACCAGGAACCAAACATTTCAGATGTTCCCCAAGTAATGTTGGAAATTGCCTCTGTACAACGGGCGCAGGCATTTAAAACGGCTAGAAGCGATTCCTCTGCATTGACCGCTTGACGATTTTCTTCATGAAAATCAGGACGGGGATCGAGCTTTTCCATGGGCATTCCATGCTTCAGCATAAAACTAATTAACTTGCTAAGAGTTAGTTGCCAACTAGCAACTCGGGCTGCATCCTCCTGGTAATTAAGTCGAATTTCATCACAGACAAAGTCAAATAGATATTGATCCATCCGAGTGAAACCGCAAACTTCTGCCCAATGGGTTAAAGCATTTCGCTTATCCCACCCTTCATCGGGGTCATCTTGTTGTTTTATCAGTTGATCGTGGATACGCTTCACCGCTCGCACTATCCGCCGTGCAGTTAAATATTCTCCAAAACTCTTATGGGTGAATTCAAAGGTGGCTTCCCCAGTAAGCTGTTGCCCACTCTGACGAAAATAAAACGCCGTTAACAAGCGGGTTACACCTTGCTTAGCACCTTCTTGAAATGCCTCTAGCAATGAGGAGAGGTTAGCTTTATCAAACCGAACCTGAATAGCAAATACCGTGGTTGTACGTCCATCTCCATGCCAAGAGGCTAAGGCAATTTCTTCTAAGGCACGCACGAAGTTTGGCTTAGCGACTCCTTTCAACGACGGATGGGGATACCGCTCCCAGCAACGTTGATAAACTTGCTGCAATAAGTCTTGATAAATTACGTTCAGATTAGTGGTGTCTGAGAACTCAACATTTCCCTGCTCATAGCTCAGTGCTACCAGATAGTTGAGCAAGGGTTGGGCTGTTAGATCTTGCAACTTGCCTCGATCCAGTACTTCAGGTAACTGGGAATGCAAATTTCCGCTTACTTGCCCATACTTCTGCCACCACACCTGACGCTGGTCTTCGGTTAATTGCTTCTCTGGGTCTTGATAGTCTTGCCTTTCCTTTTGTGTTATGAAATATGGTAGTAGATGTAGTACCTGCCTTTCCTTGCGAAATTCGCTAACATTGGCCTGCACAACCAGTTCCCGCCCACTAATGAGGGCTTGAACACGGATGTCATAATAGTTGAGACGCTCAACCTGGCGTTGCACTTCCTGGATAAATTTTTGAGCAACTTCGGCTCCCACCTTGCCCTGCATTGACAATTCATCCAACCCATCAAAGATAAGCAACAAACGGTCTTCTCGATGATTTGAATCCAATGGGTTAAACCGAAGAAACTTGTCATCTGAGGTAAATTCACTCAATACTGCAACTAAGTCCTTAGCAGGATCAATTCGGTGCAACGGCACATACAGCACTCTAAATTGGGGTTGTTGAGCAAGTTCGGCAGCAAAAACTTTGGTGAAGGATGATTTCCCACTTCCGGGTCCGCCGCTAATGACTCGCACCGCATCATCTTTATCCCCTCGTTGCAGCCAGCCGTCTAGTTCAGACTTCAGATCCACCACGATTCGCTTTGGCCCTCTTGCTTTCCCTCCCCGCCCTAGTTCTATTTCCTCACCATTTTCAGAGTCCCGTTCATAAAAAGCCCGCAACGGAACATAGACTTTTTGTAGCCCAAATGCCGCTACCCCTAATAGGGGTTCTTCAATCTGTTGTTGTAGCCAGCTTGCATACTCCCGCCACGCTTGTTCTCGCTCTGTTGCTTTGGTGAAAGGTGTATCGAGCTGCTTCAAACAGTCATAATCTTTTGCTCGTTTACGCCACTCATCATTTAAGGCATACACAAAGTAGGTGGGTAGTCGTTCCGCAATAGCTTGAGCTTGGGCAGGTTGCTCCGGTTCTACAAACTCTCTAAGCCACTGCTCAAAGGGAGGAATAATTTGGCTTAGTAAAAGAAACTGGCGGGGAACTCGAAAAAATTCTGTATCGATCGTAAGCTCAAGGGAAGCGAGGGATTGCTCCAGGCGATCGCAAATAGCATCCAGATTTCGGGGTTGCTTGACAAGCAAACTTCTGTTGTCAGTGATCAAGCTTGCTAATGCTTTGTTGAGCGATCGATAAATCAACAACCAAGCAACTTGTCCAGGGTCATCATCTAAACCAACGGCAACCCCTGCCTCTAAAACATCACCCGCAAGTCCAGTCCAGTTACCTGTGACCCCATTAATGGCACCTTTTCCCAAGGATTTGAAAAGATCCTTGAAATTTGCTTTTAGCGGCTTGTTCCAAACGGAAACGGGTTTTTTGATCACCGGGCTTGAACCACCGCTTGTCATAATCCCTTAATCCAAATTCTCTAAAGAGATACTCACTAGTTTTAACTAAAGCAGCAAACTAGTCACCATTTCTTACACACCGATAGAAAATTACCCGCACACTACACTAATGGCAGGGAATGAACTACTGCATCCATCCCCTGCCTATCAACATCATTTTACTCAGCCTTGTCCGTCCGATTGGATGGCATCCTCAAACCGATGTAGCCACCAACGCCAACCTTGGCAAGATCCGCAAACGTAGCACGGGCATTCTCATCAACCCATGCTAGGGCAAAGGAACCAATGACCAGTACCAGAATTACGAATGGGAGAATATCAAGTTTCTGAGGGTGTCGCGATCGCTTCGTTTTCTGCATTGCGTTTGTTCTTGAACTCAACACCCTTATCGTCGCGATCGCAGCTTCTGTTCCGGTTTCAGCCAGGGCAAAGCCAGGTATGAATTCAGCCTAAGTTCGGTATGACTTTAGCTCCGTGGGTAAAATAAGCTCAACTTTCACCGTTGAACTATGGGCACGCGATCGCTCCAGGCTTCACCAAAAGGAATTGAGAAGGCAAACCTTGCTTTAGCTCAGTATTCGCTCAGCCAGAACGCTTTGGCAGAAGACCTGGGGCTTTCTCGACAGACCGTCAATAATTTTTTCAAGGGTAAGGCGATCGACCGCGAGAACTTTGCCCTCATTTGCTATCGCCTGGGGTTGGATTTGGAGAATACGGTCGCGCTCAATAGTTTGGCTTCTAAACCCAATGAGCTAGGCGAGCGCTCAAACCTAGATGCTCTAGTGCAAGAGGTAAGGCAAAAAACCTACGCCAGCATTCAGAAGCGGTGTGGCACCATGCGGGTATTAGACATGGAGCAGCCCATCTCGCTGGATTCTATTTACACCAAGGTCAACATCCTAGAGAAGGTTAGCCGCAATCAACGACGGACGATCGCGGAACTGTTAGAAGGGTGTGATGTAGAGGACTTCGATCGCTTCACATTAGGTCGTGTCTCGCAGAAGCGAGTGCCAGGATTAGAGGCCGTTCAACGCCATGACAAGCTCCTGATTTTAGGAAAGCCTGGAGCCGGCAAGACGACGTTTCTCAAATGGCTGATGATTCAGTGCAACGAAGGACAGTTGCATCCCAATCGAGTGCCAATGTTTATCACTATGAAGGAGTTCGCTGAACAACCAGGACAGCCCAGCTTGCAAGTCTTCATTTGCTCTCAGTTCGAGGCATGTGGAATTGATGATGCCATGAAGACCACTGAAACACTGTTGCAGGAGGGGCGATCACTGGTTTTACTGGATGGGTTGGATGAAGTTCGGGATGTAGACCACAATCGCCTATTGCAGGAGATCTGCAATACTTCCGCCCAGTTTCATGCCAGCCAGTTTGTCGTTACCTGCCGGATTGCTGCACGTGAGTACACCTTCCAGCAGTTTACTGAAGTCGAGGTTGCTGACTTTGATGATGAGCAGATCGCTGAGTTCTCTCGCAAGTGGTTTGACCAGAAGGATCCAATTAAGGCAGAACAGTTTCCCAAAGAGCTTGAGGCTCATGAACCTTTGAAGGAACTGGCGACCAACCCTCTACTCCTCACACTTCTGTGTTTAGTCTTCGAGGAGCGGGCAGGGTTCCCAGCAAATCGAGCAGAACTTTACAAAGAAGGCTTGGATGTTTTGCTGAAGAAATGGGATGCTAAACGCAATATCAGGCGGGATGAGGTCTATAAAGACTTATCTCTAAAACGCAAGGAAGACCTGTTGAGCCAGATTGCCTTTACCACCTTTGAAAAAAGTGAGTATTTCTTCAAGCAAAAGGTGGTGGAACAGAAGATCGAGCAATACATCCGTAACCTGCCTAATGCCAGCACTGACCCAGAAGCATTGCAGATTGATAGTGAAGCGGTTTTGAAATCTATTGAGGCACAGCATGGATTATTGGTAGAGCGAGCACGAAACATTTACTCCTTCAGCCACCTAACTTTTCACGAGTATTTCACTGCTCGTCGGATTGAAAAGCACAAGGAACATTCGTTCCTCACCTCTCATTTGACTGAAAAGCGATGGCGAGAAGTCATTTTATTAACCGTAGGAATGCTAGAGGAGGCAGATTCTCTACTTCTACTTATGAAGTTTCAAATCGATGAGATGGTGGCAAGCGATAAAGAAGTTCAGCAATTCCTGGATTGGGTTCAACACAAAACCTGCTCAATGCATGCTCCCTATAAGCCAGCTGCTATTCGAGCACTCTACTTTTACCTCGACCTCGACCTCGACCTCGACCGCGCCAGTGTCAGCGACCTCGCCCTCGACCTCGCCAGTGCCAGTGACAGCGACCTCGCCCTCGACCTCGCCCTCGACCTCGACCTCGACCACGCCCTCAACCTCAACCTCGCCCTCGCCAGCGACCACGCCCTCACCCACGCCCTCGACCTCGACCTCACCCGCGCCCTCGCTCGCGCCCTCGCCCTCGACCTCAACCTCGACCTCGCCCATGCTCTCGCCCTCGACCTCGCCCTCAACCTCACCCGCGCCTTCGCCCTCGCCCGCGCCCTCGCCCTCGCCCTCGAACCTGCACTCAAGCAATCCCTTAAGGAGCTTCGAGATCAGTTTCCAGATTTCAGCAACAACATAGATTGGCAGCCTTTTCAGCAATGGTGGCGGATTGACGGTTCAACCTGGATAGCAAAATTGAGAGCTGTCATGATCAACCATCGTAATATTGGGCACGATTGGCAGTTCAGTGATGACCAGCAAAAACAACTTCAGCAATATTACGATACCAACAAATTGCTAATTGATTGCCCTAACAGTGATTGTTACGTCAGCCGAGAAGTTCGTGAGAAAATCGAAGCCAGTTTGCTACTTCCCATCGCAGAGCTCAAGCATCATTTTCCCAATCAACTGAAGAACTTCAGCACCTCTTAACATGCTATTAGCTGCAATGGATGGTTATAACCTCAATCATTACCATCCTTACTCCATCTCCTTCTACATCCAAACAATCCGGTCAAACCTAGCTGGATTAGCCGCCGTATATCGCACCGTATGTTGGATGTTCTTATGTCCTAGATACTCCTGGATATCCCGAGTCGGCAATCCCTGCTCGGCCAGATAATATCCACAAGAATGACGCAACATATGGGGATGAACTGGCAAAGGGAGATCTGCCAACTCCCCAGAGCGCTTCATGATCTTTGAGATCGCCCCTGTCGTTAACCGCGTACCCCGCTCATTAACAAACAGAGCATAGCTGCCAGCGTAACGTTCTCGCAGCAACACCAACGCCTCCAGCTCATCCAGTTGCAGGCGATGCACCCCACTATTACTGCCCTTCAGACGAGAGATCGCAATACAGCGCTCCTCTAACATCACCGCATCCCACTTCAGTAAGCACGCCTCCCCCACTCGCAACCCGTGGCGAAACATCAGCAACAACAACGTGCGATCGCGCAAGGGGTGCCTGCCGCGTTGACCTGCCGCCTCAATTAGTCGCTGCACCTCTCTCGGCGTTAAATATTCGCGGCTGCGGTAAGTAAGATTGGGTTGTCTGGAGAGCTCTATGGGGGAGGACATAGAGCCATATTAGCCCTACTGTCCGTAGAATGAACCTTTTACCGACAGTTTTATAGCGATAAAGCCTTAAAATATCTTGTAATCAAATTACAGCTCAGTAAGTTTGCATTTGTAATGCAATACCATCCTTACTCCCTAGCAATCTCGATCGGGGTTGAGACTTACGCCCGATGGTAGTTTAGTATTGCAGAGTTTCGCTTTGCTCAGTTCCTTTTCTGTATAGTTTCTAGCGCCATCAAGGTCAGCTTTTGTAAGATTGGCTCCTACTAAAATCACATCCTGCAGATTCGCTTTGCTAAGGTTAGCTTTTGTAAGATTGGCTCCTACTAAAATCACATCCTGCAGATTCGCTTTGCTAAGGTCAGCTTCGGCAAGGTCAGCCTTTGTAAGATTGGCTCCTACTAAAATCACATCTTGCAGATTCGCTTTGCTAAGGTTAGCTTCGGCAAGGTCAGCCTTTGTAAGATTAGCCTCCATGAGGCTAGTTCCAATAAGATTAGCTCCTGACAAAATCACGTTTTGAAGTTCCGCTTTCCTAAGCTTAGTCTCACTGAAAATAATATGTTTGAGATTTGAATTAGCAAGATGAGAATTATTAAGATTTGCTTTGCTGAAGTAGGCACCTTCAAGATTTGCATCACAAAGGTAAGCACCTTCAAGATTTACATTTCCAAGTTGAGCATCTTCAAGATCTACATCATTTAGCTTTAAGGATAATTTACTAACAATTTCAGTTTCAATAAGGAAACGGATAACATCACCTTTGCGTACTCCATCATCTCGGAGCCTTCGCAATATTGATAGAGTTCTAGCCCGAATAACATCTATTGCAGCAGAGAGTATTTCTGTCTCCTCATCTGAAGGATTTGTCTTACTACTTA
Organism: Trichocoleus sp. FACHB-262; assembly: GCF_014696035.1. Taxonomy (NCBI): domain Bacteria; kingdom Bacillati; phylum Cyanobacteriota; class Cyanophyceae; order Leptolyngbyales; family Trichocoleusaceae; genus Trichocoleus; species Trichocoleus sp. FACHB-262. The sequence continues at coordinate 13,721 of NZ_JACJPK010000018.1, forward strand.
TTGCAATCAATTTTTCATTAATTAGTAGCTCTGACAAACGATCAAAATAAGCCTGAAGGACTTCTTCTTTCTGGTTGGAATCTGCTATTTCTTTCTCCAAACCAGACTGAACTTCGATCTGCTTTTGCTGCAGCTGTTGTAACCAGAACCCTATTATAGAGAGTGCCAAGGGAACTCCTAAGAGACCTAAAAAATCCCAAAATTTTTTCGGAGATTGTTCCTTTTTAGTAGTTGTATACTTTGTGACAACGTTTTTTGAGTTCGTTTCTATCGTTCTAGAGATCTCGATATCTTCTCCAAAACCAGTCCACTTAGCCCATCGAACTTGCTTGTCATCATATCTAATCATTGCAATAGTAAGGATAAGAAAAAATACTACAATCCCTAGCCATTTCCCCCTGATTTTTAACAAGTTCGAGAGTCTCATTTCACATGCTTAACTTATTTGTGAGTATGAGTTTTAGCAAAACAACACCAGCACAATTCTCTCATCATTTATAATTAGAATTGGCAATTTGTATATTATGCGAATCATTTAATTATTACTATCATGCTAAATAAGAACGCTTTTACTACGTATTTTCAAAAAACAGCTAGAATTAATTTTTGAATAGATTCACGTTTTCATCATTTAAGCCTAGCTTTGAACCAAGATTATTAGAACCAAGATTATTACCGTATAACTTCTATATTATTCATCGATCAGCTTCTTCTTTATAAAGATACATGTAACGACTAACATATTTGGGTTGTCTCCAATGAACCAGTATATTTGAAAGGCAGCTGGATTATCTGTGGAACAAGATACAAACATTTGCTCGCCATTTGGGCCTGGTCTATCAAATTCCTGAGTCTTGAACGAAGCATCTTTTCGGCGAAGTTCTAAGTACCCTAATATTTTTCGAACTCTTTCAAGTTTCAGAGGAGTACGTCTCAGTTCTTCAAGCGCTTCAGCAGCACTATCCGTAAATTTTAGCTGAAGTTCCTGTTGGTAAAATTTCTTTTTTAACAGATTCAAGCGAACAGAAATCTTCTTAATAGCAAACCACACCTTAAAGTACCTATAAAGAGGCAAATTTTCATCCACCTCTTTATAGCAGATAACTAGTAGAAGCGGGCGTGAATTTAGCAACCATAGGACAAGATGCCTGTCCTACAAAAGGTAGGTGTATTGATGCCGAGATCTACTAACTGACTTTAGGGTTAGCCTACGTACTGTGAGAATGATCCCAAATCACGCAACTTTGATGAATCTTTAGCTTGCTGCACAGCTTCATCAAATAAAGCCTTTTCAGCTGGATCTGATAAAAGCTGAAGCTCACTAGTAGAGACCTCAACAACAGGATCTAAGATATATTGGCCTTTGCTAGTCTTAAAAATGCGAAATCTGGTATTTTTTGCATCATTACCAAGCGTGACGCGACCACGTTCATCAGCGCCCGCATTTTTCACCACATGATAGATTGTGTTCCGTAAATCTGGGATGTTAAGCATACATCTCTGCAACTCACATTATTTACACAAGCACTCTTGCAATCGAAATGACTACTTTGAGTGAGTAAATGGGTAAGTGGGTAAGTGGGTAAGTGGGTAAGTGGGTATATTCTGATCATGGGTCCTGTATACCCAATCAGTGATTGCCTAAAGGCTCTGTTAAGCTAATTTTATGTCTGACTTTTGATTTTAATTGTTTTATACTCCGTTTAATATTCAGCCTTAATATCCTTTCTTGAAAACCGTTGTAGTCTAATAGACCTCAAGAGTTCAAGTCCTTGCAAATTGTTCTTCGCAATTTGGAGTGTCTCATTTACAGTTCAAAACGGGGCAGCTTGAGTCGTCAAGCATCCTAATTTAGAACTCGCTGAAAGCGTTAGCTAGTATACTTTTAGCCTTAACAACCATTTTTTGCCTGTTACTAAAACTAAGCGTCAGGAAGATAGTTGTAAAGGTTAGAAAGAATCGAGGCAGACCATCTGTTAATTTGTGGTTCGGTCAGCGAACCACAAATTAAGCCATTTATGGACTCCAGGGACAGCCATGGTATAACCCATCACTCATATCGAGTTTAAGCGTTCAATCTGTCTGAAATGTCCCATACGTTCTCAATGTGGTCGTGCCAAGGAGCAGATTGGCGATAGCAATGGGATAAAAGTCTCTTGTCGATTTTTCTCTCGTTGATTAACCAACAGGATATTATCCTGTCGGTATCCCCACAGAGGGAGGAGTGTATGCCTTGCAATTAAAACTGTTTAGTGATAAGTCTGCGTTTCTAACTTGGGTAAGTACGTACTCACTGCATTTTTGTCTACTTTCTTCTGTGATTACATTATGATTGTGCTATGGCTAATTTTTGCTTCCATTTTTGATCGCAGGAGGCTCTCGTCAATGCCTGATCTTAATAATCGCAAACGATTAACAGTTATTGCTTCCCCTGAAGGCATCCAGAAAGCCGAGAGAGCTTTGATTAGATTAGGTTTTGAATCCAAAGCTAATTTTGCAAAAGCTCAGTTGATCTCTCGCAATGCAGTCACAAACTTTTTTCTGCGCCGGAGGATTCAGGCCGACACCTTCAAGAGAATCTGCCATGGGTTACGACTCGATTGGAACGAGATATCAGAAGGACACACTGGTGCGTCAGTAGAAGTAGAAAAAGCTAAGCTGCCAAAAAGACTTGAAATTGGTGACTTAAATACCATCCAAGAAGAAAACCCCACGCAAACTGCTTTGCGTCGGATAACAGTAGTTGATCAGCAAAATGAAACTAAAGCAATAATTGTTTTGGAGGGCGACATTATCTCTGTTGATAACAACTTCAGAACGACAATGGAAGCTCTTCTAAAAATCTATGGGGGAGCCACAATACGTATTGAAGATATTCAAGCAGGCAGCATCAGGATTACACTTATAGGTGCCCAACAAGATATTGAAAGGCTAATAGTGAGAATTGCTTCAAGAGAATTCACTGAGCTGAATGGCTTAAATGTTAGAAACATCCAAATTTTGAATGAAGAACGTCTAGGAAATATCTCCAACTCAGTTTCTGATAATAAATGGAATAGCGCTCAAATAGTTATTAGTAATTCAGCGATTGGTTACTAGCTAAATGACCTATATCTAAGTGACGCAAATTCAAGTAATGCCAACCTCAGCGGTGCAAAATTAAATGAAACTGAGGTCACAAATGCTTACTTGGAAAAAATATAGGACTCTCTGCCACTGAATGCCGAGCCCTATAAAGACAAAAAGAAATCTTCGATAAAAATTTGGGAGTTCATAGATTCAGCTACCCTCTCATGCGGTTTAAGGGAGACATTCTAACTAGTGAAGGAAGCTGCAGGATTCCTTGGCTTAGCTTCTGATTTCTAGCACAGTGATGAGCCATCAAAGCTTACCTGCTTCCTTACAGAATTTGTAACGCCTCTTTGCCAGCCGGATTAGAGGGTGCTTGGCTCTCAAAAGCGATCGCCCGCCAGTCCTCCCAAACCTCAGAACCGCGACGGAGCACCCCAATAGAACCGAGGGGTAACCCAGTCACCTTGGGATCGGAAGACGTGAAATATTCAATCAAACCTGCCGCATAAGCTTTGTGGTACCAATCGTTGAACTCCGACGTTGCACTAGTAGAGCGTTGAGCCGCCTTCCACTGACCCCGGATCGCATCCACCAGTAACCCAGCGGGATTCTTCACCTCGCCGCTCTGCTTGCGTTCCTTAACTAGCGCGATCGCATCCTGAACTGTGGTTAAAGTTGCTTCAAGTACCACAGCTGCAATTTGCGGGTTTAACGGAATTGGGGCAATCGCCGCTTCAACTTGATTTAAAGTTTCACGTTGCTCACCGCTCGCGGAAAAAGTGTCTATTTCGGCATCTTGAACTGAATTGGTTAGCTTTGCATTTAGATCTGAGCTTTTCAGAAGATCTATAGCTAAGGATTCTTCCTGATTTTTCTTCCTCTGATTAGTTTGATTTTCTTTATTTACAGCAGCAGGGTGGGTGGAGGGTTTGTCTGTTGTCTCTATTCTTTCTCTATAAGAGAGTACGGAGCTGCAAGGGTTTGAGGCCTCTATTTTGGACATTTCCATCCCAATTTGGACATTTTGATCCAGTTCTGCGACATTTTTGTCTAACTGGGGATGGTTGGCGACAAGCTTAAAAATCTTGCCTGAGTACTTCCGCACCACCTCGACTAGACCACATTCAGCGAGCTCGAGGAGCGATCGCTGAATGTGGCGGATGGAGTAGGAGCGTTTGCGACCCAGCCCTGTCCACTCAGAAAATTCATTTAGCTCAAATTCTTGGGACCGTCCTGCGGGTTTGCGTCTCAGCAGCCAACGGTATAACTGACCTGCACAGGGGGTAAGTTGTAAGGCTAGAAAATCGTGCGTGTGCGTGACTCGCGCAAAAACTTCGGACATCCGTAGTTCTCCAGTTGTAATTTGTGGTGGAGAACTGCTAGCCTTAAGTTGCGATATTTTGGGGCTAACAGTCCTAGATTTTGAAACCAGCATTGGGAGGCAACCCGGTGCTGGTTTCGCTTTTAAGGGGACTCTACTACAGCCGCTGTCAGTTCGTCTAGCAATATTCGCAGTAGGTCACAAAGTAGCTGAGCTAGGGTGAGCGCCTAAAAGCCAAGGAATTCGCGATCGCAGCACCCTAAGACAGTCAGCTGTTGCACCATTTGTTGACGAGCTTGCAGTTTGGCCGCACTGAAACCATTGCGCAGCCTTTCCAGTTCAGCCATCGCATTCGCCTTCGCTGTCGTTAACTGCATCAAGGTCTGCTGGGAATGTTGGTACTGCTGATTTGTTTGCAGTAGCAGGAAACGTCTAGCTCGGCGTTGATTCTCGTTTTTTAGGTCATTCTCAAAAGCGACAGCGGCCTCAGCCTGTCCCTCTTGCTCATGCATCTGGTGACGCACTCGCAGGAGTTTGCCGTCCAACTCATTCACTAACTGAGCAGCTTGAGCAATGTGTTGCGGGTAGTCTGACAAATTCATAGTTACTCTTTGACAGTGCAGTTGGAACAAGATTTTGCAGTTAGCCTTGAT
>NZ_JACJPK010000019.1:0-64826 GCF_014696035.1 Trichocoleus sp. FACHB-262
ATGAGGAAGTGGAAAATCACCAACTGGTAAGGGCCACCGTTGTAGAGCCACTCATCGAGGGAAGCCGCTTCCCAGATGGGGTAGAAGTGGAGGCCGATTGCGTTGGAGGAAGGGACGACAGCACCAGAGATGATGTTGTTGCCGTAGATGAGGGAGCCAGCGACGGGCTCACGGATGCCATCGATATCAACGGGAGGAGCCGCGATGAAAGCGATGATGAAGCAGATGGTGGCGGAGAGCAGGGTGGGGATCATCAAGACGCCGAACCAGCCTACATAGAGGCGGTTGTCGGTACTGGTGACCCATCCACAAAATCGCTCCCATAGATTACCGCTTTCGCGTCTTTGTAGAGTAGTTGTCATAGTTGGATAAGTGCCGAATTAACTTGCTTGAATGTATTGTGATTAAGCAGTTAAGGGAGCCAAAATTTGACTGCCTAATATATAGGTTTAACCTAACTTCTTTCCTTAATACCGTTAAATAATATTTACTATTTGAGAGCGATCAATCGTAGGGAAATGAACTTCTGTAAAGAGATTTTAGCCTCGCGGCTTGGGTTGTTTCTGTACTAATAGTTTCAACATTTAATCAACAGTCTAGGGTGGCGATCGCTCTTTTTAGAGGCAATCATAAAAATATTCTGAAGCGGATACCTATAAGCTTTGGGTAACGAATGGGTAGGTTAACCCTAGCCTCAGAGCCAGAAGTTAGCGAAGATACGTTTAGAGATAAAAACAAATAAAAACCGCTAGCGACTTGTATAAATTAGCTAGCATTTAATAAATAGAAGCCCTGATCAAGTTGATCGGGGCTTCCTTGTTTTAATAGAACTTCCTAGAGAGCGCTCTAGAAATCAAAGTAGATATAAGGCAGACTGCCTTGAGGCGCTAACATCCAGACCAGGAAAAAGAACAACGGCACCAGCAGAAGCTTCAGTGGCCAATTAATTTGTAATTTCAGACCGCGATTGAAGGCATAGGCAACGCCCATTAAAGCCACAATTAACCACAGCAGTAAAGCTATCTGCAGTCGCTCCATTTTTAAGCCTTCCAGATAAATCTTTTGGGTAAATTGAGCATCTGCTGCATGGCCCCAGAGATGTTGCACGACCCAAGTGGAGTCCTTCAGGTTAGGTAAGCGGAAGAAGATCCAGGCTATAAACACCATCAGTTGCGTGATTAGCCAAGCAATAACTGCCCCCGGAATACTGAGCCAAAAAGCTTTGAGGCTAGGGGTGCGATCGCTATAAACCTGGGTTAGCCGATGTACGACCAAAGCGAGGCCGTGGATAGCGCCCCAAACCACGAAACCCCAAGCGGCTCCATGCCAAATTCCCGCAATCAGCATCACAATCGTCAAATTGAGGCAGGTGCGCTGTAACCCTTGCCGGGAGCCACCCAGCGGAAAGTAAAGGTAGTTTCGCAGCCAATCGCCCAGCGTCATGTGCCACCGTCGCCAAAAGTCAGCAATGCTGGTGGAGAAGTAGGGAAAGTCAAAATTCTGCGGCAAGTTGAAGCCGAGCAACATGGCGCTGCCTCGGACAATATCCACGTAGCCGCTGAAATCTAAATAAAGTTGTAGACCATAAGCAAAGGTCGCTAACCACAAGTCGCCGCTACCTGCCCGCTGGATATTACCGAAGCAAAGATCAACAAAAGTGCCAATGTTATCGCTCAAAAGCCCTTTCTTCACTGCGCCACAAGCAATCAGCCAGATCCCTTCCACAATCTGATCAGGCTTAGGAAACTGCTGCGCCTTCAACTGGGTAGCAAATAGGTGAAACCGAGTAATCGGCCCGGAAATTAACTTGGGAAAAAACAGCTTATAAGCTGAGAACTTGAGAAATTGCTGGGTCGCAGGAGCGCCACGATAGACATCGACCAAATAAGCAATACATTCAAAAGTAAAAAAGCTTAGCCCTAACGGTACGACTAAGTTTTCGTCTAGCCAGCTAGCATTTTGCTGCGCGGCGGCCCAATTTAGACCACCCCCCACACTAGAGAGCAAGAAGGGCACATACTTAAAGCCCACTAGCAATAAGACGTTGGCGGCAATCCCGAACCACAACAGCTGAACTCGGCGACGATTCCAATCCTGTTGGGCAAACTGCCAATCTTCAATCCGCCAATCTGGTGGCTCACCGATCGCCTGCCCAATGCGGAAATTAAGCCACAAACTTGCAAACAGTAGGGGAATATAAACTACCTGCAAGGAAGCATAGAACACCAGGCTGGCAATCAGCAGGGTCCATAATCGCCACCACGGTTCTCGCACCGACCAATAAATGCCGAGAACGAGTATCAGAAAAAGTCCGTAAGTCAGCGAGAGAAACGTCATGGGTAGGAGCAGAACTAGCTGGGCCGAGAATAGACAGAATCATCTCGTTGGGGATTGCCATCCGAGATCGGTCAAGTTTAGGGGGTGTTAGAGGCTGAAGTTTGCGATCGCGGCCAAGGAACCAGAGGGTCTTGAGCCAAACGGTTCGAGACTTCGTAGGCACCATAGCGATTTAGGTGGCTTGGGTCAGAAAAATAGTCATTTTCAGCCGGCCACAGTTGGCTCAAATCTCGAAAGACAAATCCGTTCTCAGTGGCGAGTCGGAGCATCTGCTGCCGAAACTGTTCTTCATGTTCCATCCGCACCGCATCCAAGTAGTCTTTGGTCAGAGGTAAGTTCACGAAGACTAAAGGAATTTGCTTCGCTTGCGTAAACTGCACTAAAGACGCGAGCGCCTGTGTCTGTTTGCCTTTCAGCTCAAAGGAGTCATAGTCGCTATCATAGTCACCCGAAACTTTGGCGTATTTCTGGTAGTAGGTAGCAGGATTAAACCGCAGAGACAGCGGCAAGAAACCATCAAAGTCGATCGCGTAGAGGAGTGAATCTGTCTCAACTCCCTCGGCATTCGGTGATGCTGATTTTGCCCCAAACTGCCCTTGAGTCGCTAGCAATTGCTCTAAAGTTGGCTCCGGCTTTAATACACCCGCCCACTGTTGCTGCAACAACTGTTTCAACTGGTCGCGCTGAGCATAGGTCGCAGAAAAAGCGCCTAAGGATTCGTTCATCCATTGGTTCAAGGCTTGATAACTAGCCGCTAAAGAAGTGCCCACCGTTTTGTTGGTATCGGCGGGAGTTCCCGCTGGAGTTGCAGTACTCAGGTTGCTCGTTGCGACTGTAGTTGCAGCGGACGATGCAGTACCACTGGGTGTATCAGGAACTGTACCCGCTAAAACTTGCCGATACCCTTCAGAAGCCGCGATCGCATTGTAGGTAATATCAACTCGGCCACTATTAAAGGCTCGGGCACCATCTGCCCACACAATCAACTTCGGCATCTGGGCAGGCGTGAGCACTTGGCGCAAAATCACATCTACCACTTGGGCCGTGGCCCCGTTCACGCCAAAGTTAAACACACTCAAGCCAGCATAGCCTTGAGCCGCCAAAGCTTTCTGTAAGGCAGCAGGATCAACGCCTCGCAAGGCTCTAGAACTCCCGATGATCAGGATATCGGGGGGGCCAGATTCCGCAAGACGCTGGTAGTAGAGCGCCAACTTTTCATCTAATTGCCGACTGTTGAAGGTTGGATAAGGCGATCGCGCTGCGGCCAAAATGGCAACCGAGGTGGCAGTCGCTTTCAGTGGTTCGGCAGGTAAAGGCTTGGCGGAAATACCAGTCTCATCTGCCAAGGATGCTGCTGGTGGAATCGACTCGGTAAAACCAGACGCATTAAAAGCTGTTTTATCCTCCCCCGGAGATTTCTTTAATGATGCTGGGGGTTTAGGCACAGCCAAGGGTGGACGGGATTTACTAGCAACAGACTTTGCGGCTGTAGATGCTTTCGTTGACGCAGTTTTGGGCCGAGCATCTACCGAAGCCACATTCGTTCTGACTTGGAGAATTTGACCCAAAACCCAGTCTGCTTGCAGGGTTAACAGCAGCCCTAAGGTGCCCCAAACGACAGCGACTGCCGCGCCTTTGTAGCCTGCTTGTTGCCCTAAAGGTTGGTCACTAGGCAAGAACAACTGCGACTGCAGCAAAAGTTGTTGTAGCCTGTGAGTCACCCGCTGGGTCGTTTGGCTCAGGGCTGCTTGTAAAGCTTCGGACGTTAGCTCTGGGCGGAGACCAATTTCATTCGGTTGGGTTAATAACTCATTGACATAGGCATCAGAAGCGGCAAACTCTGGGGTTGCCTCTGGCACGAGGCGATCGCGGGTGGCAAAGTCAGCACCATAACTCCACAAAGGACGCTTTTGCCCCGCTCGACGACCATAAACTCGAATCCCCGACACATTCGGAATTTGGAGTTGCCGCACAAATTTGGCGACGGCTGGCCCCACCTGCTTTTGCTTGGGGCAAACGGGCGCATCGCTCATGATGTGCAACAAATCCTCTCGATCTAGGACTTGAATGCGTACCCCTCCAGTTGCTAAGCGCCAATCGAGGTTAGGGTTCAGCAGGCGACTCAGCAAGAATTGTAGGGCGGGGCGATCGCCTTGTTGCGCCAATCCCAGTGCTGACTCCGCCAAAGCGCCATGTTGAGCCGCAGGCAAGTTGAGCCAGTCTACCCAAGCAGGCGCTTCCTGACCCGCCACCTGACCGTAGAGAGTGGCAGCGTGAATACCCTGTGGGGCTAGGGCTTCTAGTAACGTTGAAATGGTGGGGACAACCGTTGCTTGGCTCGGTGCTCCACTCGCTGGCGCTGCCAATGAATTAGATGAAGAGGAAGATTTGGCACTTTTGACACTACAGAGTAAATGCAGCGTAGATTCTTTTAACTCGGCCACCACTTCAACTTGATCGGCAGCCAGGGGAGGATTCAGCAAGCGGGCGATCGCTTGTACATCCCCCCAACGCGCCCACTCTTTCAGCATTTCGTCAGGCGGAGTCAAGTCAACCTGCAATCGCCAATCTGGCCGCGGTTCGCCACTGACTTGGCTAAAAACTAAAGCATCGCGAAAACTATCCAGCTCCAAGCCTCGAAGCTTCTGCGCGATCGGCTCTGCCAAAGACGCTGGATCAGGGCTATAAGGTGCTTCACAAATAATCCAAAGTCGCTGGTTGCGGTGCTGGCTGTCAGTAGCCGCATCAGGCGTACAGGGAATGGCCTTAGCTGTCACTTCAACGGCAACTCCCATTGCCCCCAAGGTTTCACTCAAATAGCGAGCGATCGCGTCAGGGCGACCTTGCTTAGCTAAAGTACGATTGGGAACTAGGAGGGCTGTGCCCGCTGCCGAGGTGGACTGAGGAGGCACGGAGGGGACTGGAGCTTTGGGTTGAGTTGCTGTGGCTGGCGAGCCTGGAGGTCTATTAGATTTTTGAGTAGTTGGACCCGCTTTAACTGCCGTCGTAGTTGAGTCAGACGTAGTTGAATTGGAGCGGGAGCGAATAGGGGGTTGTCGTAAGGTAAAACTAGAGAGGTCAGGAGGTGGGGGTTGTAGATGCTTAAGCTGTTCTAAATGCCGATCAAGCTGATTGAGGTAAATTGGCTCTGACCAACTGGGGCGATCGCTACTAAAGCCACGACCATAGAGAAAAATCTGGTAAATCGGATGCGGGTCGGGGGGTAGCAAGGCCGCTAAATCTGCTTGTGAAAGTGCCTCCACCACGCGACTCATTACCACTGCTGAGTCAGGAGCTTGGTGCCCTTCACATAAAATATGTACGAGATTGCCCCGAAACCTAACTTGAACCTGCACTCCTTGCAGATTAATCGCTCGGACAACCCACTGTGTTATGACGGCCTGACGACCTGAAGCCCGTTCATTTACATTCAACATCAAAGCCCCAACCCGTTGGATTGATTCAACTGAGCAAGCTCGCCCTTTACGAATAGCACACCCTGGCTGCTTTACACCCTTCAGACAGATGCGATCGCTCCCAGAAACGCTATACTGACGAAGACTATCTCATCCTGAGACGCTGTGCAAACACAGCTTAATCTGCGATTACCAAGCAATATTAAGCTCCCCAAATGACTGAGGATCGGTAGAAAGATTTACAACTAGTTTGTCTAGCCTGATTACAACAGGGTGAGCTTTGACGCAGCGTAGCACATGCTAGCTAAGACGAGTAAGAAGACTATTAAGCCGCCTCAACCTGACAATTTTCCAACTAAACGCTTGATTAGCAGTCTGTAGGCCTTGCTATGCCATCCACTTCGAAGCGACCTAACCCGGATCAATCCAAATCCAGCCCTTGGCTTAGTCTAGCTACTGTTCCTTTACTTGCATTCTTGTTAAGCGGTAAAGCCTTAGCAGAGTGTGTGCAAGAGTTGGGGCAGATGAGTGAAGAACTATTTAGGGGCGATCGCCTACCCAATATAGACTTTCCGGTCACTCATGCTTCTAACTCCGAAATTTCCGAGTAACTTTAAGTCACTCGAATTTGCTACTATTTTTTAGCTCTGAATCTAATTTGCCCCAGTTGTACTGCCTGAGGCTGGTCTCAATTATCACTTGAGACTAAATCTCAAATACTTGTGAACCGGGTCTTAGTTAATTTCTGACGTTGTTTTTGCGAACTGCCTCAGAAGTTACGAGGTGTAGATTTCAGAATTGACCTAACTAAGCGACGAATTGGGACAGAGTCAGGCTTTATTGACGCTAAAACCCCCCAAAATTAGAGCTTAACCCATAAAATTGTTGAGTATTTTCACTGGGCTGGAACAGACTCTATGAGTTCAACCTTCCATTCGTCAGATGATGCCTACAGCTCTGTAGCCATGTCAGCACCAGAGGCATCACAAACAATGGCTGTGAGCGCTACCTCAGAGCTGTTTCCGCATCAAAAAACGGCATTTCCCCTCCGCGAACGCCTAAAGGTCGTGGAAGACTTGTGGGAATCAGTGTTGCAGCAAGAATGCGGCCAAGAGCTGGTGGACTTGTTAAATCAACTGCGAGCCATGTGCTCACCAGAAGGACAAGCCGCCAATGCCTTAGAGCCAGAAGTCTTAAAAGTAATCGAAAAGCTCGATCTCAACGAAGCGATTCGAGCCGCTCGGGCTTTCGCGCTGTACTTTCAATTAATCAACATTGTTGAGCAGCACTACGAGCAGCGAGGACAGCAGCAACAGTATCGAGCCGCTTACGAAGGCGGTGGAGCGCAGAATGGCGATCGCTCCCAAGATTTAATCGCTTCACTCATGGGCGAACCCCTTGATCAGCCTGCTACCGAGCCACAACTAGATTTACAAGCCAATCTTTTAGAAAAGAGCCTGCAGGAAGCAAATCCACCTCGCCGGGAGATGGGGACATTTCACGGGCTATTTCCCAAGCTGCGAGAACTGAATGTGCCACCACAGCATATTCAAAGATTAATTGACCAGCTAGATGTGCGCCTTGTCTTCACCGCACACCCCACAGAGATTGTTCGCCATACCATTCGGGATAAACAGCGACGGATCGCCAAAATTCTGCGGCAGCTCGATCGGATTGAAGAAGCGGGTAATGCATCCAACTTAGTGTCTTCTTGGGAACTAGAAGCCCTACGAGAACAACTCACTGAGGAAATTCGCCTCTGGTGGCGTACCGACGAGTTGCACCAGTTTAAACCCACAGTTTTGGATGAAGTGGACTATACGTTGCACTACTTCCAAGAAGTGTTGTTTGATGTCATCCCTCAGCTCTATCAACGCTTCAAACGCGCCCTTGATACTTCATTCCCCCACCTGCGTCCACCCCAACACAGTTTTTGCAAATTTGGCTCTTGGGTTGGATCAGACCGCGATGGCAACCCATCCGTTACACCTCAGATCACTTGGCAAACTGCTTGTTATCAGCGCAACCTAGTTTTGGAGAAGTACCTCCAGTCGGTGCGGCGGCTGACCAACTTACTCAGCCTCTCGCTGCATTGGTGCGATGTTTTACCCGACCTGCTGGAATCCCTAGAGCAGGACCAGATGCAACTGCCGGATGTCTATGACCGATTGGCGATCCGCTATCGGCAAGAACCATATCGGCTCAAGCTGGCTTATGTACTTCAGCGCTTGGAAAATACTCAGGCCCGGAACTCCCGCTTGCAGACAGGGGATTACCTGCAAAACGAAATCTTAGAGAGCCAACCTGCAAATACCTATCGCTCTGGAGCCGAGTTTTTAGCAGAACTGCAATTAATTCATCGCAACTTGACTGCGACTGGTCTGAGCTGCCGCGAGCTAGAGAATTTGATTTGTCAGGTGGAAATTTACGGCTTTAACTTAGCCCACCTGGATATCCGCCAAGAAAGCTCCCGCCACTCGGATGTGTTTAATGAAGTCGCAGAATATTTGCAAATTCTGCCCAAGTCTTACAACGAGATGTCGGAAGCTCAGCGATCGCTTTGGCTCGCGACTGAGTTGCAGACTAGACGACCGCTGATTCCCGCCGAGTTGCCCTTCTCCGAAAAAACCTGCGAGATTATTGAAACCTTCCGCGTGGTGCGGAAATTGCAGCAGGAGTTTGGCCCGGAAATTTGTCAAACCTACGTCATTAGCATGAGTCACAACGTTAGTGACCTGCTGGCAGTGCTGCTATTGGCTAAAGAAGCAGGACTTTATGATCCAGCGACTGGTGTTGGCACCCTTCAAGTAGTTCCTTTGTTTGAAACCGTAGAAGACTTGAAGCAAGCTCCCTCGGTGATGTTGGATTTATTTGAACTGCCTCTGTATCGGGCTTTTCTAGCAGGGGGCCACGCAGCAGCGACTAACCCAGAAGAGATGCACCCGATGCTGCAAGAAGTCATGCTGGGCTACTCCGACAGCAACAAAGACTCTGGCTTCCTCAGCAGCAACTGGGAAATTCATAAAGCTCAGCAAGCGTTGCAGCAGATCGCTGAAACCTACGGAATTCATCTGCGGATTTTCCACGGTCGGGGTGGCTCGGTCGGTCGGGGGGGTGGCCCTGCTTACGAAGCAATCCTGGCGCAGCCTGGTCGCAGCGTGAATGGTCGAATCAAGATTACTGAACAAGGAGAAGTCTTAGCTTCTAAGTATTCTTTGCCAGAACTGGCGCTCTTCAACTTGGAAACCGTCACTACTGCGGTGATTCAAACTAGTCTGCTCCGTAATGGGTTTGATGACATTGAACCCTGGAACGAGATTATGGAGGAGTTGTCTCGGCGATCGCGGATTCACTATCGCGCCTTGATTTACGAGCAGGCTGACTTTGTTGACTTCTTCCACCAAGTCACTCCCATTGAAGAAATTAGTCAACTCCAAATCAGCTCTCGTCCGGCGCGACGGGGCGGCAAAAAAGATTTGGGCAGTTTGCGGGCCATCCCTTGGGTATTTAGCTGGACCCAAAGCCGTTTCCTAGTTCCATCTTGGTATGGAGTTGGCACTGCTTTAGAGCAGTTTTTACAAGAAGAGCCAGAAGAACATCTCAAGCTGTTGCGCTACTTCTACTACAAGTGGCCTTTCTTTAAGATGGTGATTTCTAAGGTGGAAATGACCTTGGCCAAAGTAGACCTACAAATTGCTCATCACTATGTAGGAGAGTTGTCAGAACCAGAGGATCGAGCCCGATTCGAAACTTTGTACGAACAGATCGCCAAGGAATACCACCTAACGCGAGATTTGGTCCTGACTATCACAGGCCATAAGCGCTTACTCGATGGTGATCCAGAGCTACAGCGATCGGTGCAGCTCCGCAACGGCACGATTGTTCCCCTTGGCTTCTTGCAAGTGTCCTTGCTCAAGCGTCTGCGTCAGCACCGTACTAGCTCCACCACTGCCATCATCCGCTCCCGCTACAGCAAAGGAGAACTGCTACGCGGTGCTCTACTGACTATCAACGGCATTGCTGCGGGCATGCGAAACACAGGCTGATATAGGTTGAACTAGCAAGCTGGCTTAGAATAAAACCTAAGTCAGCTTAATCAGCCCACCCAGTAGTCTTGTAAGACGCGCTGATGTCTCCTAGACGTACCCTAATTTGCACGTTTACGGCGCTAACGTCCGGCATTTTTGGTGCGTATATGGGAGGACAGCTTAGTCTGGCTACACAGAACCGAACCTGTGAAACTCAATTTTGGGGACCTAAACTTGTTTGTCAAGCGGCAGGTGCTCCTGGAGCTATGTGGCGGGGTAGTCTTACAGGCCTTTGGACTGGGGCAGTTTTGGGAGCTTTTGTGGCTGGGCTAGCAACCCGCAAAGTACCAGCAAGCCCAACGCTGATTATTCATCCATCCAATCAGCCAGTTCAAAGTGCCACAGAGGGAGCCTCAGTTGTACCCGCTATTACTTCTGAACCCGCTACATTAGCAACACCTGCTGCTCTCACCTCGTTGCAAACAGAAGTTTTGTACTGTCTCTTGGCGCTTCTCACCACCAAGCAAATCAGTTCTGAAACCCTCAGATCTGAGACCGATCCAGACACGGCGATCGCATCGCCCAACCTAGTAGAGCTGAAAACCTGGGCGGAAGACATAGCGCGATCGCAACCGGATACCTATGATGTAACCCAGCTTCCGAGCCTTCAGTCAGTCACCGTGGATGAAGCTCGGCACTTGTTAGTCGAAGCTGGCTTTTCAGTTCAAGCAGTAGACCAAGCTTGGCAACTCCTACAAGCCTCAGGCCAGATGCCTCCTCAGGCGTGAAACATAAAATCAGTTTGCCCGCTTCATGTTTGCCAGTTTTATAGCTGTTGCTCTAGAACCAGTGCCCTAAAACCAACGCCCTAAAACTAGTCAAACTTCCTGTCTAGCGATCTAGGTCATTCTCTCGAAGGGGTAGACAGTCAAGGCAGGGGTTTAAGATGCTATTGAGAAACCTGATGAAGTACCGATGCAATTCTTCCTTGTGAAAGCGATTCAACCTATTTTGCAGCGTTGTCTAGGCATCATTCTGCTGTTGTGCTTGGCATGGCTATGGATCATCCTGTGGGCGACTCCCGCTTGGGCTCAGGTTGATACCGTCAACTACAACAACGCCAACTTAAACAACCAAGACTTTTCCCATGCCAACTTAGTTGGCAGAACTTTTGTCGCTGCGGAAATGCGAGAGATTAATTTTCAGGGAGCCGATTTAACTAACGCCATCATGACAAAAGGTGTGCTACTCAATGCCAACTTAAGTGGCGTTAACTTCACTGGAGCCTTGGTCGATCGCGTCTTTTTGCAAGGAGCAGATCTTTCCAATGCGATTTTTCAAGAAGCCATTATGACCCGCACCAGCTTTGAAGGTGCGACTATCACTGGGGCAGACTTCACCGATGCTGTGCTCGATCGCTACGAGATTGCCCAGCTCTGCAAACGAGCTGAAGGAGTTAACCCAGTCACGGGAGTAGCGACGCGCGATAGCCTAGGCTGTCGCTAACGGTACCTGAGCCCACTGAGCCATTGCGGGCCAACTCAACACATCCTCTAGCAGCGATTCATATCCCGCTACATTAGGGTGAAGACCATCCTCGCACAGACGCGATCGCCACCAGTCTTCACCCCGATCTAGCCAATGCTGAAAAACGTCCAGATAGGGGATATGACGCTCTGCACAGGCCAATCGAGTCACTTCTTTGTAACGTGCTTGCTCACTCTGGCTGTAATAGAAGCAGTCTAGGAATGGCATCTTGGCTTCATCGATTGGCACCATGCCAACAAATAAAACTGGGCACAACTGCTTTGCTTGGTCTAGCAAATTGCTAATCTCAGTTTGAAATAACTCAAAATCGGTAAAGTTACGTCCTGTAGGTCGCCCCAAGCGGGCAGAATCGTTTACTCCGACGGAGAGAATAATTAAATCTGGCACGCGGTTTCGGAGCTCCCCGCGATGGCGAAACTCCCCATCTAACCGTTGGGCTACCTGCTGAACTCCATCCCCTCGCACGCCAAGGCTATAAAGTACATGACCTGGGCTATCCGGGAGCATCCAACTGCGACGCAGGCGCTCTACCCAACCACCCCCGGCTGGATCGCCAAAGCCATACACAATGCTGTCACCCAGGGCGACAATCTTCTGAGGGTGATGCTTAAAGACAAGCCCGCGTTGTTGCTGAGAAATAGGAGATTCAAGGGTTCGCATGCGATCGCCTGAACGCTGAATCGGACTTTATCATTCAAACAAAAACTTTGCAAATCTTGATGCATCTATAGAAGCAGACATAAACGCAACTTTTAAGGATCAAACAGCGTCTGGGAGACTCCTGATAGACTAGAGATTGCTCTCCTAACTTAGAAATTCTATGCACAAGCGTTCTGTATTCGATACCACCCAAATCATGCGACGGGCTGAAGATTTGATTGGGGCCGCTTCTAATCGTTATCGGATCACTGTGCAAGTTGCCAATCGGGCGAAGCGTCGTCGGTTTGAAGATTTTGACAGCATTGATGACCCCAAGATGAAACCCGTGTTACGGGCGATCATGGAAATGTCGGATGAGTTAACTCAACCAGAAATTATTGGCGAGTGAAAAGACGAAATCGAGTTCTAAAGTTTATTGCCACTGTTCTAAGTGTTGCGGGCTTAACTGCGATCGCAGCGGTAATGAGTTTGGGCAACCATAGCTTGCTCAATCCAGCCCCTGCTTTCTCTCAAAGCCCTGGTTTCTCCCAAAGCGTCGTTAGAGTTGATGATGCTTGGCAGCAAGTCTACAAGCAGATCCCTAACTTGCCCCGTGAAAACCAGTACACCAGCACAGAAACAGGTAAGGTAGACCCCAACAACACGTTGGTTCGACGTTTAATTCGCTATCACATCTACGTGAAGGGGCGACCCCCTGGATATCGCTTGGACTGGAAGCTAACCTTGGCTGATTACTTGGGTGCCAACAGCCTGATGCAGGAATCTCAGTATCCAGGGTACGACACCTTAAAGACTAATCCCCTAGAAGGCGATCGCATGGCGATTGGTCGTTTAAATCGAGTCCAACGGAATGCGTTAGCTCAAGCTTTGACTAATGTGTTTAGTCCTCGGGCTAGTCAAGCGGCTCAACCCAACCCGAACCCAGCGAGTAATGTTCCATCAGGCTCGACTCGGCCTCAGGGGACTCCGACTTCACCAAGGCTCCCTCAACCAAAGCCAGGAGATGCGCGGTTGCTCTTGCCTTAGCAGTTAATGCAATTTAATTTAAGTGGGTAGTTGAGTGGATGTACGTCTGCTGAACTACCTTTACTTTTTAGGCTTAGTTTCTGGGCAGATACCACGGCATTTAAATGGAACGACTAGTCAAAAGTGGACCTGGTTGGCGACTAGGTTGGGACCCTAATGCTAAGGAATTTCAAGGGCTAGTCGGTGGGACAGACTGGGCCATTGAGTTAACCGAAGCGGAATTAAACGACCTCTGCCGTCTGACTGAGCAGCTTGCTGGCACCATGCAGCACATGGCTACAGAATTAATGGATGAAGAAAAGATTAGCTGTGAAGCGGAAAGCGATCTCTTGTGGCTAGAAGCCGAAGGTTATCCCCATACCTACAGCTTGCGTTTCATTTTACAAACTGGACGCCGGGGAGAAGGCAGTTGGCCTGATTCGGCAGTGCCCGCTCTGCTGCAAGCTATTCAAGTCCTGAAAGTTTTCTAATTTTTTGTGCCGAATTGGGAAGTTATGGTATAGTCGTAAAGCACGACGGGGCGTAGCGCAGCTTGGTAGCGCACTACTTTGGGGTAGTAGGGGTCGTGGGTTCGAATCCCGCCGCTCCGATCGCATAAGGCCTGCTCATTAAATTGAGCGGGCTTTGTTGTTTTAAGCAGAACTCGCTGAGTTTATGGTTTAGCGGGAGCGATCGCACTATTACGGGAAACATGAACAAAGCCTTCTCTAGAGAAATCCAGAGCAGGCCGTTGACTCTCCCCGTCAGTATTTTCGTGAAAAACAATCAGCAATTTACCCATCACCAGCAACAGATCATCAATCAGAGCACATATGCTGGCATCGCTCTAGGTGTATTTAGCTCAGTCCTGTTCCGTAGCTATGGCTTTTTCAGTTTCTGGGTCTGGTTCTTTTTAATCACTTCAGCGGCAGTCGTTATAGTTTGGGCTGTGCAGGAGTTAGGCAAACCCATAGCACTGCCCAGATTGGAAGCCAAGCAAAACCCAGACTTAAAGCGGCAACTCATCAGAATGTGTGGTGGTGACAAAGCCTTAGCCGAGCGTCTAATTGGTTTTGAGAGAGGAAATTGCAAAGCAGCGATTGAAAAATTGAGGCGCGATCGACACTAGGGAAGCGATCGCCCTATTGAGGTGAGAAAAAAGGCTCTTAAGATCAAGTCGCAGTCAACCTCCCCATACAAAGCCTGCTCTCAACCATCTAGAAAAGCACGAAAGCGCCAGCTCTCACCAACCGCATGAACTCAGTAGCGATGCAATTCATAAGCTGCAAACGGTAAGAATCAAATTACAACTCCACTACCTAGAGAGATCGCTTCAGCATGACAACGCGATCGCTTGTGGGGCATCCTGAAGGGGTATTTGGCAGAATTTCTCGTCTTAAGCTTTTTGTATGTCTTTGACCTTCGTCTTTTATTCGTTGTTGGGTATATTCCTATTTGCCTTGGCCTTCTTTGTCATTTTTTGGCCAGTGTTACTACTGCTCAAGCATCTGGGAAAAAGCATTAACACCCGATATTTCATTACAGCACTCCTTACTCTCACCATTTCCGGAGTAGGGGTGGCCGCAGCCGATTTCCGATTTCTGGTGCCTCTAGTGATAGGGATTCCTGTTCTGGCACTGATGTGGTGGGGCGATCACAGGGCTGAAGCGAGGCAGCGATCGCGTCAGTAAACGTAAAACGTAGTAGGAAAGCGATTCGTACGGGTTCAACTTGTGAACGCCCGGTTTTATGGTCGCTTGTTTCCTCGCAGTCTCGCTTTCACTTCACGAACAGCAACCGCTGCAAGCACACCCACCACAGCCACTATAGAGCCAGCAAAAAGTTGGGCGATCGGCCACATGGATGCTCCACCTCCTTGGTAGGGGACGAAATACTCGTTGTAGAGTAGCCACGCCAGCAGCCCAAACCAAGGAATTGCACCTCCCAGAATAACGGAACGGTTCCCCTGGAAGATCCAGCCACAGATGCCTCCGGTGAGGGCAGCTAAAGAGATCAGCATTAACCACATGAATGAAATATACCCTCAAGATTGCATCAAGCCGTTTGGCTATATTTTCAATGGTGCTCTACGAAAAGAGCGTTTTAGCAAGCAGACATCCTGAAGCCTGGTATTGGAAAGCCCCTATTCAACGACTAGAGCGTGACAGACGGTAAGCAAAGCGCAGGGATGAAGCGAGGCAGCGATCGCGCCAATAAATGTAATAGGAGAGCGATGCCTACTTTCGGAAAAAACCATGCTGCCTAACTGATTAAACAGTGAAAGGATAAAATTTGCTCAAAGAGCGCAATTTTTACGCGATTTTGCTAACTATAGTTCGGCCAGTTCAGTGAGTACAACGGAAAAAATTGAACGCACAATATAGGAAGTTCGAAGCTTTACAGGAACTTGATAGAGATAGCGATGACAATCACTGAACTTCACAATTCAACCACTATTAAAGAGCGAATCTTGATTGTTGAAGACAATGAGCTGCATCGCTTAATTACTCACGACTGTTTAGAAGCTGAAGGTTACACGGTTCTGAGCCTACCGGATGGCCTCAACTTCTTTTCAGCCTTAGCTGAGTTCCAACCTGAGCTACTGCTTCTCGACCTGAAGCTACCTTGCATTGATGGATTGACTTTGCTTCAGCAACTAAAATCGTCTGTCTGGTCTGCCATTCCCGTCATCGTTGCCTCTGCCTACGCCTTCCAGAGCGAGAAGCAAAAAGCGATCGATTTGGGAGCATGTGCGTATCTCACAAAACCGATCGCTCTAGAGAATTTGGTGAAAACAATTGAAGTTGAACTGAAGACCGCTTACTCAATCATTTAACTAACGGTTACGGCTCTTGTTGATCAATAAAATCTTCTACAATCTCATTGATTTTTGAGTAGTTTACTGGGATTTTATCTGCTAGCTCGCTGAATTTAGTTGCCAATTCGCTGAATTTTTTAGACAGACTTACTAGCGTTTGCAGATCATTTCCAAGGCCATTTTGAGCTGCTAGATAAGCCTCTCTGAATTCTTCCGGTGTCATATGGGTCAGATCTCTTCAAGTAAGAAAAAGTTTGCGCTTAACAACTCAATTCTCTCTTTGCAGACCCCGAAACTCCCCTAGCCAAATGACTCAACCTGTATCAGCGATTGCGCCTAACCACAGGAAATTAGCTAATTACTCTGAGAAAAGACTCTAGGGAAATTCTTACTAAAAACTTTTGGCTTTTTAGTAGCGATCGCCTACTCACAGTCAATTAATCTTTATAAGCAAAAGAGGCAAAGCCTAAGCTTTGCCTCTCTGACCCTAAAACTTCTAATCTACAAAACTAATTTAGTTCGCAGCTACAGTCAGCTTGGGTTCTGCACTAGTCTGACCATCAGGCTGGATTGACTGCCCTTCAATAAAGGAGCGCAACATCCAAGCCATTTCTTCGTGTTGTTCCATCAAACCTGTGAGGAAGTCAGCAGTTCCTTCATCATGGAAACTCTCGGAGCACTGGTCTACATGGTCACGCAGATTACGAATCACCTGCTCGTGGTCACCGACCAAGTTAGAAACCATTTGCTCAGCTGTAGGAACGTCACCCCCATGCTCTTCAATGGATGCGTTTTCCAAGAAGCCTTGAGCAGTTCCAACGGGGTAGCCACCCAACATCCGGACGCGCTCAGCCAGTGAATCAATGTTTTCGGTCAGAGCTTGGTAGTGCTCTTCCCACATTTGGTGTAGAGAGCGGAATTGAGGACCAACTACATCCCAGTGGTATTTCTTAGTTTTGATCAGAAGCAAATAAGCGTTAGACAGATCACGATTCAACAATCCAATCACGCCTTGACGCTGTTCTTCGGTCAAACCAATATTTAACTTACGCATTTTTATTTTTCTCCACGCTTCAGCTCTCTTTCTACTGCAACAAATCCACACAATTGCAGCATCAGTCAAATGAGAGATTGTTGAGCTGGCGTAGGTTCTGAATCTTGGAGGATGCTAAAACGCAGGTGTTTAGGGCTTAGCTACAACCCCTGGACTCACCTTAGCGCGATAAAGCAGCTTCTCCTCTCGACGATAACCTGTGTAGCGGACTCGGACGCGATCGCCAGGTTGAGCAGTTCCTTCCATCAATTGATGCTGAGTTGGATCGTAGGGCAGTTCCATTCCCACTTCAGCGATCGCCTCGATTCCCCACTGCTGTAATAAAGTTTCAATCGGTCGCAGTAATGGTAGCAGTCTGACCGCTGGTGCTTGAGGGTTTTGTTGAGCTGCATAAGCCGCTGTCGGCCATTGCAGAAGCCAAGATTCGATCGCCTGCAAAACAGATTGTTGAAACTCTTGCCAAAGCGCCTCTCGTTGTTGAGCCAATTGCGCTTGCGCTCGCTCATATTCCAACTTCACGGCTACCAGTTCAGCCTCCAAACCCGTTTCACTAACTGTCGGCGAAACAGGACGTACCTCTGGCTCTAGGGCAACCTGAGAAAAAGTGCTAATCAGCTCAAGCAAGGAGATTTTTAGAGCTTGGCTGAGCTTAATCAAAGCTTCGGCTCGCATCTGAGTAGCTTGTCCTTGCCGCAGTTGCCGCACCTGCCACTCTGACACGTCGGCTTTTTGAGCTAGGGTTTTAAAGCTGGAAACACCCACCGGTTGCATAAGCGATCGCAACTGATGGGTGTAGTCTGGAGAGTTCGTTGGGATCATCCTACTTGCACTTCAACGGGTAGCTCTGAAGTAATACCATCTCATGTTCTACCCGTTCGTGAGTCTGAAGTTGATGACGTCCCAAGTAATGATTCGAGATTTTACTGATCGAGTAGGCTTCTCAACATCCAAGCTGTTTTTTCATGAATTTGCATCCGCTGCGTTAGCAGGTCAGCCGTTGGTTCATCATTAACCCGCTCCGTGGCTGGAAAAACAGAGCGAGCAGTGCGAACCACAGCTTCCTGACCCTCTACCAAGAGACGAATCATTTCGTCGGCGGTGGGGACACCGGGAGTTTCGTCGATCGAGCTAAGTCGGGCAAAATCGCTGTAGGTGCCAGGAGCAGGAAATCCGAGGGCACGAATTCGCTCAGCAATTAGATCCACAGCCAAAGCTAATTCGGTGTACTGAGTCTCAAACATGAGGTGAAGAGTCTGGAACATGGGACCCGTCACGTTCCAGTGGAAGTTATGAGTTTTGAGGTAAAGCGTGTAAGTATCCGCCAGCAGACGGGAAAGTCCGTCTACAATCTCCTTGCGATCGGCTTCACTAATACCGATATTGATGGCGATACCTTTAGATTGGGCTTGCATAATATCTCCGTAGGTAACTCAAGGATTTTGTTAGCTAACCATCCAGCTTGCAACTAGATTATGCCAGGTAGACAGTCATCGCTAAATGTCAGCGTTAATACAAAAGGCAGTTTACTCGGTTGCTACTTTCAGCTTTAGGCTAGGTGCATCTGCAAAACTGAGCGGGGCGCACGACGAACATTGCAGCGGATTGTTTCATGACCCAAGCGACTACAAGCCTCAAAACGGTGGCAACCCGAGAACCCGTAGTACTCGCCCTCAACTTCTAAAACATCAATGGGTTCTCTTAAGCCTTCTGCCTCAATAGAAGTCATCAAAGCGGCAACTTTAGCAGGGTCGTTTTGTCGGAACAAAGGACGACGGATTTTTTGGATGGGAATATTTTCAATTCTGGCCATCGGCTACGGCGGAGAGATAATTGCTTATGTCCTAAATCATACTCATTCCGACTACGATTTGCAACATTTTTTATAATTTCTCTTGTCGCAGCGACTTGCTGAGAAGCCAGGAAAGAGATTGTTAAGCCTGATGAAAATTACGGATCTTTTTCCCTGTTTTTTTCGTCGAACTGCCGTATTCTGTCAAAGAAGTCTTCTTGCGATGCCGCGACCTGTGAGCCAACCGCTTCAACCCATTGCTTCCTCTAAAGCTAAAAACCCCAAGGTTCAGAGAAACCCACTGCGTCTCCCTTGGTTTGAGTTATCTGGTATGGCGATCGCTGCTTCCTGCTTAGCAGGCTTAGGAGTCCAGGCAGGAGTCTCTGCTGCGCCCCCAGAACCAGAGCTACAACTTGGCGTTGTGCAACGATTTGGCACCAAACCCACCGATGAACTAACTTTGCAAGCCCCAGCGGGCGATCGCCTGACCCTAACTTTTACGACAGGCCCCATCCGCCAAACCTTAAGCACTACCAAGGTAAAGATGGATGTGGTGATGCAGCCACTACCAGAACCTCAAGTCAATGAACGAGTGGTCCTGAGTACTCACCGCAGCTTCGAGAGTGCTGAAGACAGCGCTGCCAAGTGGCAGGCCCAAGGGATTGAAGTTGAAGTTGCTCAGCCGGAGCGCTGGCAAGTTTGGGCTAAGCGGGATGTATACAGTTCCCCGCTCCTGCGGCGTTTACTACTGCAAAGCTTGCAAGACCAAGGTAATGCGACTGCGTATATTGATTCCCAAGTTCTTTCCCAAGTCCCGAAAGCCTCGTTTATCGTAGATGGCTACCGCTACACCCGGGATCAGTTGCAAGTCACTAGTAGTAGCAGTTTGGTTCAGGTCACGCCGGGCAGCAAAGAGAAAAACAAAAGTCCCGAACAAATCGCCAAAGAGCAGCAAACCAGTCGGCTTTATGCTGGGACAATACGCCTGCAACCCAACTCCTACGGCACCTATACCCTCGTTAATCAAGTGCCCATTGAAACGTACTTGCGAGGCGTTGTGCCGCACGAAATTGGGGCTGGAGCACCCCAGCCTGCGGTTGAAGCCCAAGCAATTTTGGCTCGTACTTACGCCCTACGCAATTTACGTCGCTTCGCGATCGATGGTTATGAGCTTTGCGCCGATACTCAATGCCAAGTGTATTGGGGATTAACTGGAACCGTGCCTGAAGCCGATCGCGCGATCGCAGCAACTCGGGGCTTGGTGCTGACTTACCAAAACGAACTAGTGGACGCTTTATACTCCTCGACCACAGGTGGGGTAACCGCGCCCTTTAGCGATGTCTGGAATGGTGCCCCTCGGCCTTACCTGCGAGCCGTGATCGATTCAGCCGCTAATATTTGGGATTTGTCGCAGCGTAGCTTAGCCAATGAGCAAAACTTCCGGGCCTTTATTACTCAGCGTAAAGGCTTCAACGAGGAGGGATGGGATATGTTCCGCTGGCGCGAGGAGGGCAGTTTAGCTCGGCTGACCACAGATCTGAAGCAATATTTGCAGAGCAATAAACATCCCTTAGCCGACTTCACAGCTATTCAACAACTCCAAGTCACCGAGCGATCGCCTGCGGGACGCGTGTTGAAGATGGTGGCACAAACGGATCGAGGCGCGATCGAACTAGAAAAAGATGACATTCTCAACGCTTTCTACCCACCCAACAGTACCCTCTTTTACTTAGACCCCATTTATGGAGCCAACAAAGTTCTCAAAGGTTACGCCTTTGTGGGAGGAGGGCTGGGACACGGCGTAGGGCTAAGTCAAACTGGCTCCTACCGTCTAGGCAAGTTGGGCTGGACTAATCAGAAAATTTTGAGTTTCTACTATCCGGGCACTCAGATTCAACCGATTAGTCAAGCGCTGACCTTTTGGCGCACTCCGTCTCGCCAAACGGCTCCTAGAAGCTAAAAAATAAGGCAGGCAGTGCAACTCGCACTCCTGCCTACTCCCTCGACCAATATCATCTAAGTTCCTCTTTTAGCAAAAAGGTTTAGAAGCTTGGTGAGAGCCAGAGAGAACTCAACCAATCAGCATTTCTCTCTGGCCCGACAAAACGAATTTTTTAGTACAGTTCTTCTTCTTGGTGGGTCAGGATGGTGCAATCAGAGGTGGGGTAAGCCACGCAAGTTAGCACGAAACCAGCTTCGATTTGGTCGTCATCCAAGAAGGACTGATCGCTTTGATCAATGCTGCCGCTGGTGATCTTACCAGCACAGGTAGAGCAAGCACCAGCGCGACAGGAGTAAGGAAGGTCAATTCCCTGCTCTTCTGCGGCGTCAAGAATGTACTCGTCATCAGGAACTTCAATAGTGGTGTTGAGCCCTTCAGCTTCGTTGATCAAGGTGACCTTAAAAGTTGGCATGCAGTAGTCCTCTCTGTTCAATGAATCGGCACGTAAAGCCTGTAGAAAGGCGACTTCAGGCATCTTCCTGAGTAATGGCTTCCTTCATCAGCTTCACTTCTAGATACTACGGGAAAAATTAAAACTTGTAACACCAAATCAGGTGTTGGGTTGAATGGGATTCGTAATGAAATTTGGTCATTTGATCTACTTATACTTATGGGACGGGTAAAGGCTTGACTAAATGGCTTTTACAGGTTCCTTTCTCAGCCCATTTATTAGATTTATGGCTTAGAAGTAAGATGCTATGAGGGTTTAGCAGTTGACAAATGGAATTCTATTAGTTCCAAAATCAAGCGATAAATTAGTAAGAATTATCTGTTTTATTAGAATTCATCAACTACGCTAGTTAGTCGGGTTGGAGCTAAAACTATCTACCTGGATTAGAACAATTCGGTAATCTATAGATTTGCCATCTTGTTCATTAGTACTGACTTGGATTTGTAGTTGTGACCACGCATTTCTTCAAAGATATGGCTCCATTTCCCCTCAATGTGGGGTTGGTTGGGACTGGCTATGCCGCAAAGTTACGAGCAGAGGCATTTCAAGCAGATTCGCGATCGCAACTGGCAGCAGTAGTGGGCCATGAGCTAGAAAGAGCCGTTGCCTTTAGCCAAACTTACCAAGCTGAGGCGTTGGACAATTGGTCAGCCCTACTCGATCGCCCGGAAATTGATTTGGTGGTGATCTGTACGGTAAATCGGGATCACGGAGCGATCGCCCGAGCGGCCCTAGAAGCAGGCAAGCATGTCGTAGTTGAGTATCCCTTGGCTTTGGATGTAGCCGAGGCAGAAATGCTGATTGCCCTAGCTAAAACCCAAAACAAATTACTACATGTCGAGCATATTGAACTCTTGGGCGGCTTGCATCAGGCCCTACGGAAATCTTTGCCGCAGATTGGCTCCGTCTTTTACGCCCGCTACGCCACAATCAATCCCCAAAATCCCGCGCCGCAAAAATGGACTTACCAGCCAGAACTGTTTGGCTTTCCCTTTTTGGGTGCTACTTCCCGGATTCATCGCTTAACCGATTTGTTTGGCACAGTTACAACTGTGAGTTGTCAGGCGCGTTACTGGAGGCAACCTGAAGTCGATCAAGACTCTGGTTTCTATCAAGCTTGCTTGTGCACCGCCCACTTGAATTTCGCCAATGGGGTGCTAGCTGAAGTCACCTATGGCAAAGGAGAAACTCTATGGCAATCGGCTCGTACCTTTGAAGTGCAAGGAACACAAGGAGCTTTAGTTTTTGATGGCGATCGCGGCACTTTAATTCAAGCTGCTGGCGAGCAGGTGGTTGAGGTGGGCGGACGACGGGGTTTGTTCGCGAAAGACACAGCCAATGTTTTAGATCATCTCTATAAAGGCACTCCTTTATATGTGTCACCAGAGGCCAGTTTGTACGCTTTGAAAGTGGCAGACGCCGCGCGGCGATCGGCAGAAACGGGACAGGTAGTGGCAGTAGGGGGTTAGCAGGTAGCACTTAGCAGTAAATGCTTGGCTGGTTTCCGGATCTCATGTTTAACGCTATCGACGCTCTGCGTGACCGTTAGAGCTTACCTTGGGGCTGGGGACCTCTGTTTCGTGGAATCCCTGCACTTCTGCAAGGGTGTAGAGCGGTCTACCTTTGATTTCCTCATAGATGCGGCCAATGTATTCGCCCAAGATGCCGATACTGACCAATTGCACCGCACCCAGAAAAAAGACCGCCACAATAATAGCCGCATAGCCAGTCAAAGGTGAACCTGGGGCAAAAAATCGCCAGTAAAGCACCAAAATTGCCATACAAAGCGCGATCGCCGCAGAAAATAGCCCAATATAAGTCGAAATGCGCAGCGGTACTTTGGAAAACGAAACCAAGCCATTCACAGCTAGCCCCAAGGACTTGCGGAACGTATATTTCACATCTCCTGCAAAGCGAGGGTTCCGTTCAAACAAAATTGCGGTTTGCCGAAATCCAACCCACGATCGCAACCCTCGAATATAACGATTGCGCTCTGGCATCGCATTCAGTACATCCACCACTTGGCGATCGAGCAAACAAAAGTCTCCTGTATCGGTAGGGATTTCGACATCGGCTAACTGCTTCAGGATGCGGTAAAAAGCATAGGCCGTGAAACGCTTAAACCAACCTTCGCGTTGGCGCTGCGTACGTTGGGCATAAACCACTTGA
This sequence comes from Trichocoleus sp. FACHB-262, assembly GCF_014696035.1. NCBI lineage: Bacteria > Bacillati > Cyanobacteriota > Cyanophyceae > Leptolyngbyales > Trichocoleusaceae > Trichocoleus > Trichocoleus sp. FACHB-262. The sequence continues at coordinate 23,278 of NZ_JACJPK010000019.1, forward strand.
TAGCCTTGCCGCCATTTTTCCACCATGTCGGGGATCAGTTCTGGTGGGTCTTGCAAATCCGCATCCAAAATCACCACAATTTGCCCACGGGCAAAGTTTAGCCCCGCCGTCACCGCGATTTGATGGCCAAAGTTGCGAGCCAAGCTCAAGTAGCAAACCCGCGCATCCCGTTGGTGCAGCTCCCGCAATAGTTCCCAAGAGCGATCGCGACTGCCATCATTAATCAATATCAACTCCACTGGCCCATCCATGCGGTCCATGATGCTGCTAATGCGGCGATACAGCTCTGGGATGGTAGCTTCTTCGTTATAAATAGGAACTACAAAAGAATAATGAGGGCGCATGATCCGTCTCTAGCCTGCCAGTACTTGCACGCTGACCTTGTGATGAATATACCCTTAGTTGCTATTACTCTGAGCGATCGCCCCGCGCTGATTAACCATAGACTCAGCAATAGATCAGGAGATTGAGATGAATACTCCTAAACTTGCAGAAATTCGAGCTTTCCTCAGCCTGTCTGACCAAATCGGCACAGCCGGACAACCGAGTGTCGAGCAGTTCGTAGCCATTAAAGCCGCAGGTTACGCAACTGTGGTGAATTTAGCGCTACTCACCTCAACCAATGCGCTGCGAAACGAAGCAGAGATCGTTACGAGTTACGGGATGGAATATATTCACATTCCAGTTGATTGGGAAAAACCGCAGGTTGAGGATGCTTTGAATTTCTTTGAGGTGATGGCAGCTAACCACGACAAAAAAGTGTTTGTCCATTGTGCTGCCAATATGCGGGTTTCAGCTTTTATATTTTTGTACCGCACCCTTTGCCAAAATGTTGCTCCTGAAGCAGCACTCCAAGACTTACAGCAAATTTGGACTCCAGCGCCGCAATGGCAAGCTTTCATTGAGCAAGTAACTACTCACTACCGGAGAAAAATTCTCTAAAAAATTATTATTCAAACCTTAATTTCTCTATTTCTTGAATTTATTCGTAGTGCAGGCTCCTGCTTGCTACAGACAGAAAGATGAGGTTTTGCGAAAAGCCTTTAATTCAGCCTGTATTTATATCTTCAGGGTTAATCATGCTTTAAAGATAGCGATCGCATGTGACTCTATTGAGGCGATCGCTTTGTATTCTCTTCAAAAGAAATTAAAACTAAAAAGAAATCTTTACCTCGGCAAAAGAGGAGAAAATATTATGAAGAAAACTTCAATCGCTCGTTGGACAACAATTTGTCTTCTGTTATGGTTTGCGATCGCTTGTTCCACAAATCGTGCTTCAAATAGTTCGGTGGAGACTGCACAGAACTTCCAAAATCAGGTTCCAACTCCAACCTCAACTCTTGGAGCAGAGAGTAGTCCTAGTAGGCCGTCTGAGCGCTCTCCGCAAACTGCTAGTTATGACACTACGTATGATCCGAAAACAGTGCAAGGCTATGGCGATGGGTCAGACCAATCCTCATTTATTGCCCAAATTAGATATAGCAACGTGCCTCTATGGGTTAGAGAATCTTTTTTTAAGCAAAAGTTGAATGAACGTTATGTCATGGTCTTTAGAGACATCAGACCTCTATATCTGCGAGGAGACTTTAACGGCGACAGCAAAATTGATATTGCCTTAATGCTGCAAGAAAAACCAGTTCAAAATGGCTTGAGTTCTCCTTTAGTGATGGCAACTTTTCAGGGTGGTACAGAGCAGGTAACTATCATTGATGATCCCGACAAGTTGGGTGCCGATGATATTTGGGCAGTGGTTCCTCAGGAAGAAATGGCTAAATATCAGTCAATCTCGGCTCTAGGAGAAGGAATTTTGATGGCAAAAGCAGCATCAGCTAGCCGCACGATCTACTGGGATGGTAAAGAATACAATTCTCTTCAAACTTCAGATTAAAGGCGTGAATTACTCTAAGTTAACGACCTAGTAGATTGGGAATGCCTTCACAGCCGCCCATGATTGTATTTCTAGTTTTGGAGCCGCCCCAAGCACAGCAGTAGCAGCGTTGATCTTCCGACAGTTTTACCCCCGTGAGATCGGCGTTTTCTACGACTGCCCCTGTATGCAGGCCAGCGCGGTAGTCAGGAGCCTCTGTGCGGCTGCGAGGCGTGGCAGTATCAAGGTTGCCATAGAACAGACGGGTGCCTTCTAGGTCAGCCTTTTGCAGCTTGGCTTCATACAAAATTGCTCTGGCTAAGTTGGCTTTTACTAGGTCGCAGTTGTTAAGATTCGCCCGGACTAAATTGGCTTCGCTTAAGTCAGTCCAGCGAAGATCAGTCCCAGACAAATCTGCCCCAGCCAGCATCACCCCTAAGTCAATGACTCGGACCCCATGAATTCGGTCTTCTTCGTAGCCACCAACCCCATCCAAAATGGCTCGGCCCAACCGACGATCGCGCCTTAAGGGACTTAGCAGCTTGGCCCGCGAGAGAAACCGAATAATTTTGGCTTTTCCACCCGCATCCACACTGCTAAAGATGGCAGCCGTACGGCCCTCCGCGATCGCCCGTTCTTGTGGCCAATCTTCTAGCAACCCTTGGTCATCCAACACCAGATCTGAAATACCTTGGAAATAGGTGTCAATGGTTTGCTGTTGAGTAATAAGGTTCTGCTGGATTGTCAGGTCTTTGGAAATCACATACTGTCGCCAAGCAATATAAACCGCTAAAACCGCAATTAAAATCTGCCCTAACGCGCCAAAAACTTCGCCTAACGCTCCAACCGCATCCCAATTTAACTGATTGATCCAATTATTCAGGCGCTGATTGAAGCCAGTAAGTTGATAAAGACCCACCAGAGCTGCGATCAGTCCTACAGTGCCGATCCAAACCGATTGCTCTTGTCGGGGGAATAAATCGGCGATCGCAGGTTGCCAAACAGGCCACACCACCTGCAAAGACAGCAGCAAAGCCACCAAAGCCCCTGCCCAACCAAACCAAGCATTATCCAGTCCAAACCCAATCAGCATGATCGCGATCGCTGCCAAGATCATGACAGAAGTAGCAGCGGTGGTCGCTGGCGAGCTACCCGGAACCCCTTTCTGAGACTGGGCATGCCGCACGACAGGCTGCCGCGACTTTTGTAAAGAATTACTCGTTAGTGCCCCTAATGATTGGTTAGCCGCTAAGTTTTCTTGGTAAAGCTGATTACTCGCCGCACCATTAAGGCTATTAGCGCCAGAGTTAGAGTCAGGTGAGCCGGGTTCCGGCGCAGACATAGGCGAGTGAGACTGAGATGAGTTGGGATTGCTGGTCATGCTGTTCAGTATGAAGCCTCAAAGACTCTGGGCATGGCTACTTGTATCCAAAATAGTAGCCAAATTTTAGGAGGGACGCGATCGCATTCGTGTTTATAAACAAAAGCGAGGGTATACCTTTGCACACCCCCGCTGCTAATTAATCAATGCTTCAAATAGTTGAAATTAAATTCCAGATCCGGTTCCGGGTAACGGATCGAGAACTATACCGCCGATAACAACTGGAAGCATGGCAGTTTCGGTACCACTACTAAAGGCACTACTACCACCTATGCCACTCGTGGTTAAGTCGATGGTCTCGCCGTTTTGGCCATCTGTGAGATCCCAAGCGTGGAATGTAAAAGTGGCAAGGCCCAGGAAATTAGGTTCTGGCTGGAAGCGAATCAGTTCTTCGCCAGCTAATAACTGAGCTGACTTTTCTGAAACTCCAGAGATGTCCGTCCAGTTGTTGCCATTGTCGAGGGAGTACTGCCAAGTGCCGCTGGCATCATTCGCTTCTGTGATGGCAATGCCTGAGAGGGCACCTACGTCCGAGTCCGTGACTTGGGTACCCAATAACTCAAACACCATATTACCGGGACTGTCGGTGGCAGTAGGAGCGATCGCCGTTAATAGAGGTGCAGCCTCAGGATTGAGCACAGGCGCATCATTGACTGCATTCACCCCGATGCGAACGGTGGCAGAGGCCGTAGCGTTGTTGCCATCCTTGACGGTGTAGTTGAAGCTATCGCTACCGTTGAAGCCAAAATTAGGCTGGTAGGTAAAGACCCCTTCCTCGCTAAAGGTGACAGTGCCTTGATCAGGCGTGGTAAACGAGACGAGGGTAAGCGGAGTATTTTCGACATCAGTATCGTTCGCGAAGGCGTTGAAGCTGGCGATCGCCGTGTCTTCATCGGTTGTCACAAAGTCATCTAGGGCGATGGGCGGGACATTCGTGTCCTTAATCACCGTGAGATTGACGTTGGCTACTGCTGTCGCACCTACACCATCTCGGACAGTGTAAGTAAAGCTATCGCTGCCACTAAAGTCTGCCTTGGGCATGTAGAGATACGTGCCATTGCCAAAACCCATGACACTGCCATTCGCCGGTTGCGAGAAGCTAACGATCGCCAGTGGTTCTCCTTCCACATCAGAATCGTTCGTCAGTAAGTTGGTGGCATTGAGCGTGAGCACTGTGTCTTCATTGGTGGTAAACGCATCATTGCCAACAATGGGGATGTCGTTGACCGCATTAACGGTGAGCGTGACCACAGCTACTGCCGTTGCATTATTGCTGGTGCCATCTGTAATGGTGTAAGTAAAGCTATCGCTGCCACTAAACCCGGGCTCTGGGGTGTAAAGGTAGGTATTGCCACCTCGATCGACTAATTGCCCCTTGGAAGCAGCGGTGAAATTGGTAATCAGCAGCGGGGTGCCATCTGCATCTCGATCGTTGAGCAGCAGATTGTTGGCAGTAATAGTCAGCGTGCCATCCTCATCCAAACTAAAGCTGTCTCCAGTCGCGATCGGCAAATCGTTAACTGAAGTCACGCTGAGAGTCACCGTACTACTAGCGGTGCCACCATTGCTGTCGGTAACGGTGTAAGTAAAGCTATCGCTGCCGTTGAAGTTGGAGTTGGGTGTATACAGATAAGTGCCGTTATTGTTACCCACTAAGCTGCCGTTCCCAGGTTGGGTAAAGCTAGTAATGAGCAACTCTCCAACCTCTGTATCGGAGTCGTTGGCGAGTAAGTCTGTTGCGTTCAAAATTAAAGACGTATCTTCAACTGTGGTCGCGGTATTGCTGCCGACAATAGGCAAGTCATTGACCGAGTTCACTACTAGGTTGGCTGTAGCGATCGCCGAACTACCATTGCTATCTGTAACGGTGTAAGTAAAGCTGGCGCTGCCGTTGAAGTTGAGGGCAGGGGTGTAGAGGTAGTTGCCGTTGTTATCTCTGGCTAAACTGCCACTTGTAGGTTGAGTAAAGCTTGTGATTGTCAGCAGTCCATCTTCAACGTCCGAATCGTTCGTGAGTAAGTTCGCTTGGGTAAAGCTAACGGACGTGTCTTCATTCGTGGTCAAGCTATCAGATCCAGCGATTGGGGTGTCATTAACAGCTCCAACCAAGATCGTCACCGTTGCCGTAGCAGAACCGTCGAGGCCATCAGTCACAGTGTAGGTAAAGCTCTCTGTGCCATTGAAGTTGGCGTTGGGCGTGTAGACGTAAGTACCGTCACCATTCCCTACTACCGAGCCATTCGCAGGTTGGGTAAAGCCAGTAATGAGTAAGGTTTGGCCGTCAGGCTCAATGTCATTAGTAAAGAGAAGATTACTGCTAATCGTCAGTCGGGTATCTTCGCTGGTGGAGACCGTGTCGTTAGTCGCGATCGGAACATCCGGCAATGGATTCACTAAGACACTTATCGTGGCGATCGCGGTACCACCAAAGGCATCAGCCACTGTATAAGTGAAGGTATCACTACCGTTGAAGTTGAGGTTGGGTGTGTAGCTGAGGGTGCCGTCCTGATTGAGGGTCACAGTGCCGTTTGCTGCTGGACCGACACTGGCGATCGCGATCGCATCACCATTGCTATCACTAGTATTCAGCAAGCCATTGACGGTAATCGCCACATCTTCGTTGGTCGTGATTGCTTGATTGCCGACCACAGGAGCAGCATTGACTCCCAGACGGTTTTCCGCTTGGCCAAACAAGGCAAAATGCTCGAAAGCGCTTTTGAAGATTCCTGCTGCCACCGCTTGGGCAACATCGGCATAACGCGCCAAGTAAGCCCTCCCGTCAAAAGCCGGGCTCGGACTGCGATTTTCCCCCTGTCCAAACAAGGCAAAGTGCTCATAACCACTGTTGAAAGCGCCTACTGCTACTGCCTGAGCTACATCGAGGTTTTGGGCTAAATAGTAGTCGCTATCAAATAAGGGAATGGGGGCACGCCTTTCCACTTGGCCAAATTGTAGAAAGTGGCTCACTGCACTTGTAATCGTTCCTGCTGCCACAGCCTGAGCTACGTCAGGGTTGATGCTGAGGTAATAGTTGGTATCGAAAAACGGACCGAAGCTCCGACTTTCTCGTTGCCCGAACTCCAAAAAGTGGTCATAGGCGCTGCTAAAGATGCCCGCTGCCACAGCCTGAGCCACATCAGGATTTTTTGCCAAATAGTAGTTGCTATCAAACAGAAAAATTGGCTCACGTCCCTCTGTCTGCCCAAACTGCACGAAATGATCAATGGCACTAGGGATAGTTCCAGCAGCGATCGCTACACCAATATCCGGGTTAGTACTGAGGTAGTACTTGGTGTCAAAAAAAGCACTAGGATCTCGACCCTCTAAACGACCGAACCGAGTGAAGTGATCGAGACCACTGGTGAATGCGCCTGAAGCGACGGCTTGCGCTACATCAAGATTCGTCCCCAGATAATAGCTTTCGTCAAACAGCTCAGCGAAGTTTAGGCTCATAGAATTCCTCTACTCAAAGGACATGGACGGTTTTGGGCGGAAATCTACGGTATTCAAACTACGGAAATTAAAGTTAAATTTATTACCAAAGCAAACTGCTTTACAGTATTCCTTATCACTCTGCAAGAGTATCAATGCTGGTTAAAGTACCATACCAGCTAGATTTAACAATCTTTTTGTTTTTTTGATGAAGTCTTCTTACTTGCAACACAAAACTCTAGGGAGACACAATGAACAAGGCCAAGGGACAGAAAAGATATGAACAGAATTTTGGGATGGACAGCGATTGGTGTCGGAACTTGTAGTGCCGTCTTGTGGCAAACCGTGACAATAGCAGCACAACCGCTGTACCTGGCCTACCCACCGAATAACCATGAGACCACTAGCGATCGCATTTTCTTAATTGGCACGGCTCCCCCCTCTGGAGAAGTGCTGGTCAACGATCGCCCAATTCAACGCAGTACGGCAGGGCATTTCGCTCCTACGTTTCCGCTGCAAGTTGGCGAGAATTTATTCACCCTGCGCTACCAAAACCAAACCATTCAACTCAAGGTGACTCGTCAAGCTGCTCAGTCAGAAGTGCCCACTGGGTTGAATTTCGCCAAAGATTCTCTAACTCCTGCTGCGGATATTGCTCGGCTACCCGGAGAATCGATTTGTTTTGGGGCGATCGCGCCACCACAAGCTCAGGTCAGCGTCAAGCTCGGCAACCAAACGATTCCGTTACAGGGTCAAACCCAAGCGGTGAATCTGCCAGAAAACTCGGCGGTGCTGACTCAACAAAACCAACCCACCATTGGCTCCGCGATCGGGCAATACCAAGGCTGCACGATCGCAAGTACACCAGGAAATTTAGGCCAACCGCAATTTCAACTCAGTTCCAAAGGGGCGAGCACCACGCAAGCGGCTCCTGGCAAAGTTACCATCTTGGCCCCGAATCAGCTGGAAGTAGCAGAGGTGACCGCCGAGGCAGGCACCGCTCGCACAGGCCCCAGCACCGACTATTCCCGCCTCACGCCATTGCCGAAAGGAACACGAGCCGCTGTGACAGGCAGAGAAGGAGATTGGTTGCGCCTAGATTATGGCGCTTGGATCAACCAAAAGGAAACGCGACTGGCGTCCAGCGCAGTGCCACCGCGATCGTTGATTCGCAGCATTAGTTCTCGGCAGGTTCCTGGATGGACAGAAGTGGTGTTTCCTCTGCAAACCCCTGTACCCGTGAGCGTGCAACAGGGCGATCGCACTTTTACCCTCAATCTTTTCAACACCACCGCCCAGACGGACACTACCTATGTCAACCCCGATCGCCTAATTTCTCGACTGGATTGGCAACAAGTTGCTCCAACGCAGGTACAGTACACCTTGCAACTGAAGTCAGATCAACAGTGGGGTTATAAACTGCGGTACGAAGGCACCAGCTTGGTCTTGTCCTTGCGCCATCCTCCCCAAACATCTCAGAAATCTAAAAACCGATCGCTACAGGGCATCACCATCCTGCTCGACCCAGGCCATGGCAGCCCCAACGATTTGGGGTCAAAAGGCCCCACCGGATATCCCGAAAAAGATGTGACGCTGGTTATTTCTAAACTGGTACGAGAGCAGTTGCTCAAGCGAGGTGCCACCGTCTATATGACCCGCGAAGGCGATGAAGACCTATATCCCCAAGATCGGGTAAACCAAATTAACAAACTAGAACCCGCGATCGCCCTTAGCCTGCACTACAACGCCCTCCCAGACAACGGCGACGCGATCAAAACCAAAGGTGTTTCTACGTTTTGGTACAACTCCCAAGCCAATAGCCTCGCCGTGTTCCTGCACGACTATTTAGTAGAAAAGCTCGATCGCCCTTCCTATGGAGTCTATTGGAATAACTTGGCTTTAACTCGTCCTACCGTCGCTCCTGCTGTCTTGCTCGAATTGGGCTTCATGATTAACCCAGAAGAATTTGAGTGGATTGTCGATCCCAAGGCGCAGCAGAAATTAGCTGAGGCGATCGCGGCTGGGATTACCGAGTGGGTGCAGTCGAGCAAATAATTTGGGATTCAGCGATCGCTCTTTGGCTAGGAAGGGTGGCGATCGCTGAACGAGGCTACTCAATCATCGCAGCATCAATTGCCTACCACGGACCCCAAATCGCAAAGGTAATGCCAGGGGTTTGCATGTTCACAAACATCGTTTGGCCATCGGGAGAGAAGCAAACTCCAGCCAACTCTGATGTATTGAGAGCATTCCGAGCAAACTTATAAAGACTGCCACTAGGGGTGACACCCAGGATAAAGTCTGTTCCGTCGCCGTCTTCGCAGAGGAAGATATCTCGGTTTGGTACAACAACAATATTGTCAGGATTGTCTAAGACACCGGAGTTGTTGGGTTCAATATAAAGCTCGACAGTATTGTTAGCAGGTGAATAGCGCCAGATCTGCCCATCTCCAGAACTACCGCCGCTCTTACAGGTGAAGTAAACATAACCACCGCCGTAAAAGATCCCCTCTCCACCAGAGAATCTCGCTGCGCCTTTGTTAAATCCCTCTGTTCTAACGGTATCCGTTGAGGGGTCGGGGTTGGTGATCGTCACCCAGTCCACTGCTCTAGCAGTATTTTTGGGGAAACCAGTGGTGGTATTGATTCCGGAGGAACCCGTGATCCTTAAAGCAGATAAAGTGCCGCCAGCACTCAAGTTAGTTCTTTGGTTGGGAATGAAGCGATAGAAAAGCCCATCTCCTCGGTCTTCTGTCATGTAGACATACCCTGTGTTGGGGTCTACAGCAGCAGCCTCATGATTAAAACGTCCCATCGCGGTTAGCGGCACAGGTGTCACAAACCCCGTTGCGCTGCTGGGAACCTCAAACACGTAGCCGTGCCTCTTGGTATTGTTGGTTTCGAAGGTTTCCTCGCAGGTTAGCCAAGATCCTGAAGGGGTTGGACCGCCCGCACAGTTACGAATCGTTCCTGCCAACACACCTCGATGCGATACCAGAGTCCGAGTGGGGCTCACCACCAACTTAGTGCAGCCGCCCCTAGCATTGGTGTTGTACTTCCTGGTGCTGGGAGCGCTCAAGCCATTACTAGAGGTAGGAGCGAGTTCATGGTTCCGGATGAGAACTGTATTGCCGTTGGCATCTGCAAAGGCACCCATACCATCATGACCACCAGGCACTCTGTAACCGTCGGTCATGGTTTGTCCAGTTTCAGAAAGCCTGCGATAAGTAAACCCAGCTGGTAAATCTAAGACTCCATTTGGATCAGCGACTAAATTACCGTAAGGCCCAGCAGCGATCGAGGGCTTAGCATAAAAAGCTTCCAAAGGAGATAACAATACAGCACCCGCAGCCGATGTCCCTGCCAGGGCAAAAAATTTACGTCTTGATAGATTCACTACAGCCTCTTTGAAATTCTGAAAAGGTTGTTACCAATAGGCAGTTTGATTATCTAGTGAAGATAGAAATTCTTAGTTTAACTAGAGGCTAAGAAAAGCTTATAAAAAGCAAAAAACTAAGTTAGAAAATATATGAATTTCTAATCACCAACTTATTATTAACAATTGTAAAGATTAAGTTAAAATCTAAAAGATTAGATTAAAAATGAACCTTACCTACAACAAGCCTCTTGCGTTTATGTTTATGCTTGCTGTACTTATAAAGGTTCAATATGAAATATTTCAATGAAAAACCTGAGACTTCTGACAACCTCTAGTCTATTAGTAAATACTCTATTAACGAGTTTAGTAGGAAGCTATAATCACTCCGTTCTTGCCTCTCAGCAGTTTGACTACTCTACTGTCCCAAGCACTGATGCGTCAGTGTGTTATATGAGAACGACTAGTGGTTCAACCCTCAATCTCGATCGCCTCTGTGGAGAAAAAGCGGTTGAAATAGTTCAAACTAGAGATCAGCAATTTCTTGAAGAGTATTTAGGTCTTTTAGCAAGTTCCCCCACACTTAATCCACAGTTAAGGCAAGTAGCTCAAAACAATCCTCGCCAAATTCTTCAAGCCGCATCAGACGTATGCAATGCGTTAAAGACAGGTACCGAAAGCGCTTTTTGGAAAAACAAAACTTCAGTTGATAGAGATATTTTAGTGAATTTATCGACTGAATATTACTGTCGTGATCTTGCCGATTAGCAGCAATACTTGAGGAATAATTTAGCGGCCCTAAAAAGCTCTTTTGTTTAACCAATTTATCTAAAAATTAGCTAAAAAATTGCCACCTGAAAACCTTTACTGTTTCCAAGTGGCAACGATTCGCCCAAACATTAACGCAGGTGAGAAGGATAAACGCGATCGCTCTCTAGAAATGTCAATTCTAAAACATTAAGAGAGAGCAACTAACAAGCCTAAATTAAGCTCGGCTCCAAGGTCCCCAAATAGCATAGGTAATACCAGGAGTTTGAACATTTAGGAACATGGTTTGACCATCGGGGGAGAAGCAAGCACCCGCTACCTCAGAGTCATTGAGAGCGTTACGAGCAAAGTGATAAAGTTCACCGTTGGCATTGACTCCAACTACAAAGTTGTCACCAGAGCCATCTTCACAGATGAACAAATCGCCGAAGGGAGAGACCACAATATTGTCTGGAGCTTGTAACTCAGCTTGCTGAGTAGACTCGACAAACAAGGTTAAAGTACCACCGTCTTCAGCGGTTGCACCAGGCACATACCGCCAAACTTGACCCAATCTAGCAGGGCCACCATCTGTACAGGTAAAGTACAGCTCGTTATTACCAAACCAAATGCCTTCGCCACGGCTGAAGGTAGCAGCGCCTTTTGCACGCCCCTGGAAGCGAGTACCAGTAGGAGCAGCGTCGCTGACTGGATCGGGTTCGTCAATAGTGACCCACTCAGCCGCAAGAGGTTGGCCTACAGGAATCACACTGGTAGGCCGATTTCGGGTGAGCACACCTGTTGGGAAATTCTTCAGCTTAAGTGCCTGTAGAACACCACCTTGTTGTAGTTCGCCAGGTTGATTCGGGATAAAGCGATAGAACAGGCTATCTCCGGTATCTTCGGTTTCGTAAACAATTCCAGTGCGAGGATCGATCGCCACGGCTTCGTGGTTAAAGCGACCCATTGCCTTTAAAGGAATTGGAGTAATGGCTCCTGTTGCGTTAGCAGGCACCTCGAAGTTGTAGCCGTGACGCTTAGAAACCAAGCCAGGATTTTCTTCAGGCGTAGAAGTATTTTCTTCCGAAGTGATCCAAGAACCCCAAGGAGTCACACCCCCGGCACAGTTGCGGTATGTGCCTTGAATAGAAGGATAGTGACGGATGAGTTTGCGATCGTTACCAATTACCAGTGTAGTGGTGCCACCTTTGCACAGAGGGTCATACACAGGTGCATTTAGGTCAGAAACTTTGGTAGCCGAAGTGGGGCTGAGTTCATGGTTCCGGACCAAGATGGTAGTACCTCTGGGACCTGCAAAAGCACCCATGCCATCGTGTCCTCCGGGCACCAGAGAGTTATTGCTCATAACATCCCCAGTGCGGGAAAAAGCTCGGTACTGGAAGCCGCGAGGTAAATCTAGTAAACCATTGGGGTCGGGAATCAGCGGGCCATAGCCATCGCCAAATACAGATTGACCGTTCGCTTTGCGAGCATAGAGCGCCTGCAAAGGAGACATCATTACCGTACCAGCAGCACTAGCACCTGCCAGCGCAAAGAATTTACGTCGCGATAAAGCCATGTCCTTCTCTCAGTTCTCAGGATGCGTCATTAGCTTAAGCAACGAATCTCATCAACTGGCAAAGGATAGATTAATCTTGGGTTAAGCAATTGCAGATTTCAATTTTTTTGCTGTATTGCTTAACACCTTTTGGCAAGATTGCTGCTGTCAAGTTGCTTTACGGAGCTACTTAGTGAGCGACTAAGTTCTGCTCAACAATTTCTTGCTGAAAGCTGAAGAGATTGAGGTCTTTGAAGTCAACAGTTGCCCTCAGCCAGTGGACATCTGGTGAGCCAAAGGTTTCAACCCGAGTAAAGTTCTCAATGCGGCTTTGGCTGCGCGAACCAACTAAAGGCTTGTCAATGCGGAAATAGTGACTATCTCCATGTACCAAAACCACAGGCTTTTTGAAGGCGACAGTTTCAGCTTCTAAAGCCGCGAGAAAATCGTTGTACCCGGTACGGTTGGGATCGGTAGGAGCTAACTCAAACCCAGGGTTGGCTTGAATAACCAGCATGATGCCTTTGCTGCCATTGCGCTGGGCGATCGCGAATCCTTCTCTTAACCAAGCTAAATTTGCCGCATTGCGCTCTTGGTATTCAGCATCAGCTTCTGGAGTGCGACCGAAGTTATTGTTGCTCCCTGGAATGTTCAGTCCCACAAACACAATGTTGTTGGAGATCCAGCGGACATTTTCGCGAAATTTGCTGTACTGCGGATCGTTACTTTGGCGAGTCAGGGCGATCGTGCGTTTACCTTGACTCTGATTGCCTTGAAAGAAGATTTCGCGCAGTTTAGCCAACCGTTCTACGGGGTCGTAGCCGCCGTTATTGGCTCGGTGACAATCGGTCCATTCGTTGTCTCCCGGCACAAAAATGAACGGATGCACAAAGGTATTGAACAAGTTGTAGCGCTGATAAAACGTTTCATCAGTGCATAGAGTCGAGCCGCTCTTAAAGTCGCCATCATGAACAATGAAGGCAAGCCGTGTCTTGTTCATATCCTGAATCAGGTTTTGGAACTTGCCTTCCTGCTCAGGGTTGTAGGGTAAGTCGCCGATCAGGCCAAAGTCAAACTTTGTAGCCGCTACACTTTCGTTGCCAAAAGGCTGGGCTTCTAACCAAGAGACCAGTCCTACAAGCAGCATTGATAACAAGGCAACCCAAATGAACCGACGGCTTCGACGCATGTTCCTTCCCTCCCACCAAATAGATGACCCTAAAAGTAGATAGCCCCACAAAAGCCAGCCTGAGGTACTACCTTAGAATGTTTTCTTCAACGAGAGGGAAAGAAGGTATTAACGATGCGTTAAGAGTCTAAGCAGTAGCAGAAGCAAAGTGATAGGGACTTGTGAGCTTATCGAGCTGCTGCACCAACAAGCTGAGGAACAAGCCTACATCTGTGACCACTCCAACGGATTCGACAGAACCGCGATCGCTCAATTTAGTCACCACAGCGGGGTTGATGTCCACGCAGACCATCTTCACGCCTGCGGGAGTCATGTTGCCCACCCCGATCGAGTGCAGCATGGAGGACAGCATCAAGATTAGATCTGCGCCTTCAATTAAACGAGCATAATCCGCCTGAGCTTGCAGCAAATCCATCTGCGTGTCGGGTAAAGGCCCATCATCCCGAATTGAGCCAGCTAGGGAGAAAGGCACACCGTGGCGGACGCATTCGTACAATACGCCACTCGTCACTACACCTTGCTCTACAGCCTGGGGAATGCTGCCACAGCGCCGGATGGCATTGATCACCTTGAGGTGATGACGATGACCACCCCGCACCGAGACGCCTCGCTTCATATCGACGCCCAGGGAAGTGCCCATCATCGATTGCTCAATGTCATGAACGGCGATCGCATTACCGCCCAGTAGCGCTTGCACATAGCCTTGGCGAATCAGGTGGGCTAGATGCTCACCACCACCTGTATGAATTACCACTGGCCCCGCCGTGACTACTACTTTGCCACCCTGGTCCCGGATTTTGCGTAACTCCCAAGCAATCTGCTCGACTACAAGTTCAACCCGGCGCTCACTGGAAACCCCTGCTCCCATAAAGCTAAACTCTTGCACATTCCGCTGTTCACGGGATTCCGTTTTCCGGACTGTGCGAATTCCTTCCACGCCAATAATGACGCGATCGCCTACCGCCAAATCTCGTAGCAGCTTACATTCCGCGATGGGACCCGTGGGAGTTGCATGCAACACGAGTGCCGCATCCATCCGCTGTTTCTGCACCTTCACCCACTGACACTCCACTCGGACTTCTGTGGGGTAAATCGTGGTGACATAGAAATCATCTGGAGCCACTCCCGCTTGAGTCACCACTTCATAGCTGATATCGCAAGCTTCTTGTGGAGGTGGCACAGCGCCCAGATCGATCAACTGCGTCATGATCGTTTCCATGACCTCATGGGAAGGAGCCGACACTTTCACTTCTGCGGAAGAAGTGCTCTGGCGCTGTTCTCCCAGGTTGAAGTTGAGCACTTGGAAGCTACCACCTGCTTCCACAACTAAATCTAAGGCACGGTTGATCAAGCCAGAGTCGAGTAAGTGACCGTCTAGGCGGATCACACGGCTCTCCACGGTAGCCCTAGCATGAACTTCAGCTTGGACAGGTTCGGTGACACGCAGCGTTAAGCACTTGGCCGCACCCCCCGCTTTGAGAAATTCAGTTAGAGGCGTTTCCAGGACTTCAAAGCCTTTGTCAGCCAGACGTTGCTTCAACTCATCACTGGCTTTGTTCAAGATCACTCTGTGATCCACATTCACTGCATTGCAAGCAAAGTTGACTGCGTCGGCTTCCGCGATCGCAATCCGCTTCTCCTCAGGCACCCGCATTTCAATCACGCGATTGGAGTAGGCATCGAAAGCAGGAGGATAGTAGAGCAAATAGCCTTGGCTGAGCGGGCAGAAGCAAGTATCCAAGTGATAGAAGCGCTCGTCCATCAGTCGCAGCGACAGCACTTCAATGTCTAACCACTTGGCTAAATAAGGATGCGAATCTAGTTCGGAGCGGAAGCCGTATCCTGCCCACAACCAGCGACCCTCGCGATCGAATAGGGCATCTCCCGCCCCCTCAAACGGCAGTTCTTTCGGCAGTTCATGGACAGTGTAGCCCTTCTCAACAAACCACTGCTTGAAGAAGGGTTCTTCGCCTTGCCGTTCTTTATGGAAGAATCGACTCAATACTACGGTGTCGCCTAAGACCAAACCCCCATTGGCCGTAAATACGATATCAGGGACACCGACTTGAGGTTGGATCAAATCAACAATCGCGTACTCTTTGATTAGATGAAATAGGTGCTCCCACTGTTCGGCAGCGCGATCGCGAGAAGACTTATGAACATTTCCTTCCATCCAAGGATTAATTACATAGTCCACCTCATAGTGATCCGGCGAACACATTAAAAAACGAATTGAGGAAACCATAAAGCCAAAGCTCGAATGAGGAGTTGATGCAAAAACTTTAACGAGCAAACAAGATGAAAACTGTGGTCAAACTTGCAGCTAAATAACGCTTCTCAGTCTCTAAATTCCCGTAGCAACGAGACTGGAGTCTATCTTATTATTCCTACGACCTCAGGTATTGACAAAAAAGCCAACCTTGTAATAGGTTCCTGACTTTCCGACTGTCTCTCTCTCCAGCCTAGATCATCAAAAGTGTCTACCTACAACCGTATTTATGCGATCGTGCGTCAAATTCCCATAGGAAAAGTTGCTACTTACGGCCAGGTAGCAGAGTTAGCGGAGTTATATGGCAAAGCTCGTTTGGTGGGATACGCACTTTACCGAGTTGATAAAAATTCAGATATTCCTTGGCATCGCGTGATCAATGCCAAAGGCGAAGTGTCAGAATCACCCCTGCGGCTTGGTTCTGATTATGTGCAGCGATCGCTTTTAGAAGCAGAAGGCATCGAATTTAATGCCGAAGCAAAGATCGATCTACGGAAATATCAGTGGCAACCCACCATCCTCTAGCAACGTCGGTGCTCGGTCGGAAAAATTGATGACGTTTCAGGTTGGTTTAAAGCTGGCTGAGGTAGCGATCGCAGCTCTTTCCAAACGTTGTAGCCGTTGTCAGAATCAGTGATGACAACCTGCTGGCCGTACTCCGATAACCCATAGGCCAAGGCATAAGCTTGGTTTTGACAAGCTGCTGGAAATGACGCGACATAGCTATACAACTGGCCTCCACTTCGCATTCCCTGTCTCAGACAACCATCAGGGCTAACGAAGGTGAAGTAATGAATCAGAGTTTCAGAAATCGTCAATGGAGACATGGAAGTGTGAGATGCAGAGTTAAAGGCAGTTTAAGCAAATGCCTCTGGCTCTACAAGTAGACTTTTGCAAGATTCACGGTCTCTTAATCCAACCAAGCTGAGCGGGGTTCCTTCAGACGATTTTGGTCTTGCAATATTCAGATCTACGAGGGTCAACCAAGCTTTCAACCGTAGCTTTACTAGGAATCATAGCTTGCTGAATAAAGACTTCAAGATTACTAGATGTCATAAATATCTAAACCAACAAAAATGCGATCGCCTGTGATTAAACCAGAGAGCGATCGCCTTGTCTTTATATATGCTGCAATTGTGCTGCAATCTACGAGCTGTGTTACTCTGGCAACCCAATCAATTCCCCAGCACCCGAAACCACTTCACCGATCGCATAAGCCGCAAGACTTTGCGAGGTAAACCACTGCATCGTTTGCTCAGCTTGGTTAGGTGGCACAATCACGACCAAGCCAATGCCCATGTTGAACGTATTAAACATGGCAACTTCGCTGACTTCTCCGGTCGTTGCCAACCACTGAAACACGGGTAAAACAGGCCAAGAGTTGGGGTTGAAGCGGACTGCTTGGCCTTCACCCAGACAGCGGGGAAGATTTTCTGGCAAGCCACCGCCCGTGATATGCGCCAAACCATGAATTGTCAGGCCTGCTTGACGCGCGGCCAATACAGGTTTGACATAGATCTGAGTCGGGGTAAGAAATGCCTCCGCTAAAGTTTGCCCCCCAAACAGTTCCGGTTTCTCTTCCCAGCTAAAGCCGCGATCGCTAATGATTTTGCGAACCAAACTAAAACCGTTGCTGTGCACTCCTTGGCTAGCCAAACCGATCGCCACATCCCCAATTTGCACTTGAGAACCGTCTAGGAGTTGGCTTTTCTCCACCACACCGACGCAAAAGCCTGCCAAATCATATTCACCCGGTTGGTAAAAACCAGGCATCTCTGCGGTCTCACCTCCCAGCAGCGCACAGCCCGCCTGACGGCAACCTTCACTAATCCCAGACACCACCTGGGCCAACTGCTCTGGTTCCAAGTGCCCTGTCGCCAAATAATCCAGAAAAAATAAGGGTTCAGCTCCAGAAGTCAGTACATCATTGACACACATCGCTACCAAGTCAATCCCGACCGTGTCGTGACGATTTGCCACCTGAGCAATCTTTAATTTAGTGCCAACGCCATCGGTGCCAGAAACCAAAATCGGCTCATGATAGCCTGCCGGAATTTGAAATAAACCGCTGAAGCCACCAAATTTTCCCAGTACGCCAGGTCGATAAGTGCTCTCGACCATGCCGCGAATTTGTTGCACAAAGGCTCGGCCTGCTTCGACATCAACCCCAGCTTCTCTGTAATCCATGAAACGACGTACTTCCCGTGCTAGTTGCAGGATGTATTCTACTCGCCATTGGTCTTGAGAATTTAGTCTTTCAAAATTGCTCCAAGCTAAAGCTCTGCGATCGCTAATTAGAGACTAAATCAGGTAAAAAATGATTCATATCTAGTATGAAGTTTATATAAAGTTTTGATGAAGCATGCTGAAACCGCATAAACCCCAAAACTCTTTCCACAGAAGCATTTTGTCGATTTTTTTAATATAAAGTTTTAATAAAACTCTAAACGGCTTCCGTAGCACCCTGATCCCCAGGGCCAAAACTTCGTGTTACTCTGTTGCAGTTCTATGACAGAAAGTAAATACGGAACGAGTACGAGTTGCACTAACCCATTAGACCCTGTTCTTAGAGCGTTCTTACAGCTCATTTGCAACGTATCAATCTCGATTTTCCAGCGCCCTTTACATGGATTTATGAATCAACGATTTCGGAGTAGTGCCACTGTTGCCCTGTTGTTGGCTGCTTTATCTACCCCCCTGTTAGGTTCTAATGAGCTAGCAGAAGCCATCGAACCCAGCACTGAGACCAACCTAGCGAATAGCCAGCCCACTTCAGGCCCCCCTCAGGTAGCGCCGCAATCTCCAGTAAAGCTGGCACAGTTACAGTCAAATCAAACGGCCCAGGTCGTCAAAGTTGGAGAACGTCAGTCTTCCACCACCGAGGAAAACACCCTCGTTGCCAAAATCCAAGCCCATGAAGTGGCAGGCCGTAAAGCTGCAACTCTGTATGTCCGAGATATTCCGGTTTTGACTTTCCTTACAAACCCAGAAGCGGAACCAGGAACTGAAGTTGCAGGCAGCCAAAGTTTAACCATCACTCAACCTGTCAAAGTAGCAGCTCGGCAAGCTGTGTCCCTAGAAGCTGAAGCATCCAAGCCAGTTGCATTGACCAAGACAGGCGCGATCGCTACGAACTCACCCCTAGATAGTGCTACCTCACCCAGTGCTGATGACCCGCTGTGGCGAGCGACTGCCGTGGCGGCCCAGATTAATCAAATGAGCTGGAATGGCTTAGATGCCGACAAGATTACCGTCAGTTGGGATGGTGAACCTAGCGTGACAGGCGAACCCCGCGATCGCTACTTGATCAAAGCAGACGGCAACGTCCTAGTCACCCTGGATGCAACCGCAACCACTAAACTACCTGACACCACTCGCGATTTGGCTAAGGATGCGCTTCAAGCCACCAATCGGCTGAGACGTTTGCTCGGTAACGCTGCTCCCTTGCGAGAAGTTTCGGGTCGCCCTGTGGTACGTCGTCAGCAAACCGTTGCCTTCGGTTCAGTCCAATTTCAAATTAAAGGTTGGGCCTCCTGGTATGGCCCTGGTTTTGACGGCAATCGTAGTGCTAGTGGTGAAATTTTTAACCAAAATGCTCTCACAGCTGCTCATCGTGACCTACCTTTTGGTACTAAGGTGCGAGTCACCAATCTAGACAATGGACGAACAGTAGTCGTACGTATCAACGATCGCGGTCCCTATGCCTTCGATCGCGTCATTGACCTGTCTGCTGCTGCGGCTCAGGTGTTAGGTCTAATTCATAGCGGTGTGGCTCCGGTGCGTGTTGATGTTTTAGATCAGCAAAAAACTGTCACAGCTAGCAATTAAACCGACACAGACCGGAGATGAATCCCTAAACTAGTAGGCGGAGCTTTGGTAATCAACCTAGGGGGATCGGTGCGCCTGTTTACGACGGTAGCGGGATTGCGGTGCTATCTGGAGCTACATCGATCTCAACAAGACGGGTTGAAGCTAGATCAGCCAATTAGCGATGCATCGTCTTTGGCACCTACGGCAACCGTGGGGCTAGTGCCGACAATGGGAGCTTTGCACCAAGGTCATTTGAGCTTGATCCAGCGGGCGCGTCAGGAAAATGCTCTCGTCATTGTGAGCATCTTCGTCAATCCGTTGCAGTTTGGGCCTACGGAAGATTTTCAGCAGTATCCTCGCACCCTAGAAACGGATCGGCGTTTATGCGAGCAAGCTGGAGTCGATGCCATCTTTGCCCCTACTGCTGAAGAGCTGTACGGTTCAGCCTATTGCCGTCAGCAAGAACAAGTGACTCAAGTCCTACCCCCACAGTTTATGACGGCTACTTTATGTGGTCGCTCTCGCTTGGGACACTTTCAAGGAGTGGCCACGGTAGTCACAAAGCTACTACAGCTCGTTCAGCCCGATCGCGCCTATTTTGGCCGTAAAGATGCTCAGCAATTGGCAATCATTCAGCGACTCGTGCGCGACTTAAATATTCCCGTTGAAGTTGTGGGTTGTGAGACGGTGCGGGAGGCAAGTGGATTGGCTCTCAGCTCTCGCAACCAGTACCTCTCCGAGCAGGAACGTGAGCAAGCGGCGGCAATATATCGAGGTTTGCAGCGAGCAAAACAGCAATTTCAAACGGGTGAGAAAGACACGAATGCACTAATTGATGCGGTCAAGGTAGAATTGGCAACTGTGCCGATCAAACCTGAATACATTGAATTAGTGCATCCCATGACGATGGCTCCCTTAGATAAAGTTGACGAAGCAGGATTGCTGGCGATCGCGGCCCGCTTAGGCTCAACTCGCTTGATTGACAATGTGCTTTTGCAAGACCGTCAGCCGATTGTGGCGATCGATGGTCCTGCTGGAGCTGGTAAATCGACGGTAACTCGTCAAATTGCTCAGACTTTAGGGCTGCTTTATTTGGATACGGGAGCCATGTACCGCGCTTTGACTTGGCTGGTACTGCAATCGGGGATTAACATTCACGATGAACCCGCGATCGCAGAACTGGTGAGCAAGTGCGAAATTCAACTTGTGCCGGGAGAAACCCCACAAGAACCCGTTAGAGTTTGGATTGATCAGCAGGAAGTGACAGAGGCCATTCGTGACCTAGAAGTGACTTCTAATGTCTCGGCGATCGCAGCTCAACCTGCCGTCCGCCAAGAACTGGTGAAGCAGCAACAGCGCTACGGTCGCAAAGGTGGCATTGCGATCGAAGGCCGTGATATTGGCACCCACGTTTTCCCCGATGCAGAACTAAAAATCTTTTTGACGGCTTCAGTGCAAGAACGCGCCCGCCGCCGCCAACAAGACCTGAAAAATCAGGGAAAGGGCGACATCAGCCTGGATGAACTAGAGCGGCTGATTTACGAGCGCGATCGTAAGGACAGTACTCGCACTTTAGCCCCACTCCAAAAGGCAGCAGACGCGATCGAAATTAATACCGATGGTCTCACGATTGCTGAAGTGCGCGCTCGGATTGTGGCGTTGTATCACGAACGCGTTTCCACCGCTGCTACTGCCTAAACTTGGTTAAGGAAATTTAGCTTAAGCAATTCAACATTAATCGGGGGAGAGGCATTTACGTTTGCTACTCCTCTTTTCTTGTTTATTGCAGCGTTGTGTTTACTGCCTCTATTCCAATAGCCAACCAAACACAGTTCCCACGCTTAAATTCAGCTCACTTGCAAAAGATGGAACTGGGAGTTTTTGCTCTAATTCATCAAAGGCTTCTGGTTGCTGCTTTGGCAAATAGACAAACACAGTCTGCTCATCTGGATCAATCAGCCAACCCATTTGAGTTCCATGATTGAGGCAATGCAGGATATTTTTAGTGACTTTGGTTTGGCTTTGATCGGGTGAGAGGATTTCAATTGTCCAGTCAGGAGCGATCGCAAAGGTATTGGCAATCTCGCCATTCTCGTCGCGCGGAATTCTTTCCCAAGTAAACACAGACACATCTGGAACAGTTGAGCGATCGCCAAAAGTGAGGCGTAGCTCTGAGAATGCCCGTGCAATTCGTCGAGATTTCAAAATAGCATTAACAGTAGTAGAAAACTCGGTTTGAATCGTGCTGTGCTTACCCTGCGGCATTGGTTTTTGAATGATTTTCCCATCAATATATTCACTAGCAGGTTTTGTTTCTGGCAGCTTCAGAAACTCCTCTAAGTTTATGGATTTAGATAGGGTCTGGGCCACGATATCTCCTTACACAAGGGAGTAGGATGAGTTTTGCATACTTGGATAGGCCGCTAATGCAGCATTATTCATCTTGCTCCATTTCCTTAGTAATATTAGGGAGCCAAGACTGTTTAAAGATCGAGGTCCAGTCATACTGAGGAATCGGCAAAAGTTTAGTGCTGCTAGCAGTAAGTAATAAAAAGTACTTTTGAAATATATTTTCAAGAATCGAAATAGCGTCATCTAAATTCTGGAAAGTACCGAGTGATTGAACTTCAGATACTTTTTCGTAATGTGCAATCCTTCGATCGATAAACTCTTTATGGAGAGCTTTAATTTTTTCCAGTTGTTGCAAGTCAATCTCTAAAGTCTTTTCAGGAAATACATTTAGATCTTTACCCGCAAGAATGTCGAACGCGTTATGCCCCAGAGCGTGCATATCCTTCGAATAGAGAGCAAGATGTTTTTCTCTAGTCAATAATGTACTGTTGATTTGCAAATCACGCAAAAGCTTAATAAGAGAAATACAATCTGAGTGGTCATCTAATTGCCTTCTAATTCCCATAAGTGTTGCGTCTACATAATTCCTTGTGAGCCAATCATAAAAGAGATTAGAGTTGTTGATGGCTGAATTTTCAACAACAATTTTTCGTGTTTCTGCATAGATATAGTTTGACTGCACAAGTCTAGTTATCTGCTCTCGAAGAATTTGTACCCACCTATTCCACTTTTGAATTTTCTGTTCCATAACTCTAGTAAAAGGTGATAAAAAATAGGAGCTAGCTTGAGAGCTAACCCCTATTTATATGTTACAAAGCAATCTACTGAGCGATCGCCAACCAGATTGCTCTACTTTTTACTGCACTGAGCTCAATACTTTTTCAGTCGCAGCATCAGGATTTGCTTCTGGGCTGTCTGCTTCTGAAGGTGGTACTACTTGCCAAAACTTAGCCAAAGATTCTGACCAATTGGCCAAAATTGCTTTTGCTTTCGAGCTACCTGTCCGCTCTGCATGCGCCTCAATCAGGTCGCGTAGTTGTTGTTCGCCAACAGGAGCAATTACCCGCTGCACTTTCACAATTTCGGGGTTGACCTTGGTAGGGAAGCTGCCATCTTCATCCAAGAAGTAAGCGAGGCCACCCGTCATGCCAGCACCCACGTTGCGGCCCACACGACCGAGGACAACAATAGTGCCACCCGTCATGTATTCGCAGCAGTGGTCACCCGCCCCTTCGATCACCGCTTGACCTTTGGAGTTGCGAACTGCAAAGCGCTCACCCGCCTGACCGTTGGCAAAGAGAGTGCCACCTGTAGCTCCGTAGAGGCAAGTGTTGCCTACAATCACATTCTGAGAAGGATCGTAGGTTGCAGCAGCAGGTGGTTTGATCACGATTTCGCCACCGTGCATGCCCTTACCCACGTAGTCATTCGCTTCACCTTCTAGGTTTAGCGTCATTCCCGGCAGGTTAAAGGCACCAAAGCTTTGGCCTGCACTGCCTTTGAAGTTCAGAGTAATTTGACCTTCAAACCCAGAGTCGCCATACTTCTTGGCGATCGCCCCAGACAAGCGTGTGCCGACAGTTCGGTCAGTATTGATAACCATGACCTCTTTCGTCACACTACCCTGATTCGCGATCGCTGCTTGAATCTCCGCATCAGCCAGTAATTGATCGTCAAGCACTGGACCATTGCTGTGTACTGCCTCGTGCTGCAACCAAACTCGATTTTCGCGGGTGTCGGGGAGTTGAGTTAAGCAGTTCAGGTTCAGCGATTGGGTCTTGGTCAACTTCGCGCCTTCCCGGACTGCTAGCAGATCTGCCCGACCAATCACTTCGTCCAAGGAGCGATAGCCGAGTCTTGCCAACAGCGATCGCACTTCTTCCGCGATGAAGCAGAAGAAATTGACTACATGCTCAGGCGTGCCCGTAAAGCGCTTCCGCAGTTCTTCCCGCTGAGTCGCAACACCCACGGGGCAGTTATTGGTGTGGCAGATCCGCGCCATGATGCACCCTTCGGCAATCATCGCGATCGAGCCAAAGCCGAACTCTTCGGCCCCCATCAAGGCTGCGATTAAGACATCCCAACCTGCTTTGAGGCCACCGTCTACGCGCAAAATCACGCGATCGCGCAGTTGATTTTCCATCAAGACACGATGCACTTCAGTTAGGCCCAGTTCCCAAGGCCCACCCGCATGCTTAATCGAGCTGAGCGGAGAAGCTCCGGTACCGCCGTCATGACCCGAAATTTGAATAATGTCAGCGTTAGCTTTGGCTACACCCGCCGCAACTGTCCCAATGCCAATCTCAGCCACCAGTTTCACCGAGACTTGAGCAGTGGGACTGATTTGGTGCAGATCAAAGATCAGCTGAGCTAAATCTTCGATTGAGTAGATGTCATGGTGAGGTGGCGGAGAAATCAGGGTGACTCCAGGCTTGGAGCGTCGCAGCATGGCGATGTAGGGGCTGACTTTCTTTCCAGGTAGCTGACCACCTTCCCCAGGCTTGGCCCCTTGAGCCATCTTGATCTCAATCTGCTTGGCGCTAGCAAGGTACTCTGGGGTGACGCCAAAGCGACCAGAGGCAACTTGTTTAATGGCAGAGCTGGCAGTGTCGCCGTTTCTCAGCCCTTTTAGGTGAGGCAGTGTGGGTGAGTTGCCGTTTTCATCTACGTCATTGAGAGTGTTGTATCGCACCGAATCTTCGCCGCCTTCACCAGAATTGGAGCGGCCACCGATGCGGTTCATCGCGATCGCCAATGTTTCATGAGCTTCCCGCGAGAGTGCGCCCAAGGACATGCCCCCGGTGCAAAAGCGTTGCATAATGTCAGCGACCGACTCCACTTCCTCTAAAGGAATTGAGGGGCGATCGCTCTTGAAGTCGAGCAAATCCCGCAGAGCCGTAATCGGACGGTTACTGAGATGCTGCTGGTACAGGTCGTAATGGTCATAGCTCTTGTCAGCCACTGCTTTATGCAGCGTCTTGACCATTTCCGGGTTGTTCATGTGGTACTCACCACCCGGACGGTATTGCACAAAGCCGTAGTTTTCCGGTTTCTTGGCGGTCAGTTCAGGAAAGGCACGGCAATGGAAGGAAATTACTTCATTGGCTAGCTCCGCAACACTGAGACCACCCAACCGAGAAGTTGTACCAGAGAAACCTAGATGCAACAGATCGGAGCCAATCCCAATCGCTTCAAAGATTTGGGCACCGTGATAGCTGGCCAGCAGCGAAATTCCCATCTTGGAAAGAATCTTCAGCAAGCCCGCTTCTACGGCTTTACGGAAGTTATCTTGAGCACCATTTAGGGTCGAAACCTCAATCTTGCCACGCTGCATCATGGCTTGAGTCTTGGAGTCAGCCCACCAATGCCGTACGGTTTCCAGGGCTAGGTAAGGGCAAATTGCGCTGGCCCCATAGCCAATTAAGCAAGCGAAGTGATGCGTGCTCCAGCACTGGGCTGTATCCACAACCAAGGAAGCTTTCATCCGCAAGCCTTGACGAATTAGGTGGTGGTGAACTGCACCCACTGCTAGTAAAGGTGGAATGTAGCTGTGATCTTCAGTTAATTGAAGACCATTTTCCTGGTTGCGATCGCTCAAAACCAGAACCTTTTTACCAGCACGAACTGCTTCTACCGCTTGCTGACAGAGGGCATTCACTGCTCGTTGCAACCCTTCTGGCCCTGCGGAAATGGCAAACAAAGTAGACAGTGACGCTGTTTCAAACCCAGACTGCTTGATTTGCTCTAGCTCCACCTCATTCAGCACTGGAGATTCTAGCTTTAGCTGACGGGCGGATTCTGGCTTGGCTTCCAGCAAGTTGCCCCGCTCACCCAACTGCATGGTCAAAGACATGACCAAACTTTCTCGCAAGGGATCAATGGGTGGGTTGGTGACTTGGGCAAAGCGCTGCTTGAAGTAGTCGTAGAGCAGACGGGGCTTCTCAGATAGCACTGCCAGAGGAATGTCATCACCCATCGAAAAAGTGGGTTCTTTCCCTTGGGCTGCCATCGATTCGATGATCATTTCCACGTCTTCAGAGCTGTAGCCGAAGGCTACTTGGTGCCGCAACAGCATCTGATCGTCCATTTGGGCGGTATCTGCAAAGGGTTGAGCCTGCAAATTTTGACGATTTTGCTGGAGCCACTCGCTATAAGGATTCGCCTGAGCCACCCGTTGCTTGATCTCCCAGTTTTTCAGGACTTCATGGGTGCCCAAATCCACCGAAATCATTTGTCCAGGACCGAGACGACCCTTCTCCACAATCTCTGCTTCCGGCAGGTCAACCACACCCGCTTCCGAAGCTACCACCACGAAACCATCTCTAGTGATGCTATAGCGAGCAGGTCGCAAACCATTCCGGTCTAGAGTCGCGCCCACTTTTTTGCCATCACTAAACACCAGCAGCGCGGGGCCATCCCAAGATTCTTGAATGCCGCTGTAGTATTCGTAGAAGTCGACAATTTCTGGATAGTTCGCTAAGTCTGGCTGATTCTTGTAAGCCTCTGGCACCATGATCATCAGGGCTTCTACTGGGCTACGTCCTGACTGCACCAGCAGTTCCATGACGTTGTCCAGCGTCGCGGAGTCACTGTTGTCTGGGTTAACCACGGGCTTCAGGTCTTGTAGGCGATCGCCCCAGCTGCCATGAGCTAAATCCGCTTCCCGCGCCATCATCCAATTGATGTTGCCGAGCAGAGTATTGATCTCACCGTTATGCCCCAACAGCCGCATCGGTTGCGCCAGAGGCCACTTAGGCAAGGTGTTAGTGCTAAAGCGACGGTGGTACACCGCAAATACGCTTTGGTAAGCAGGCTGCTTCAGGTCGGTGTAGAAGTCTCCCAACACCGCCGATCGCACCATTCCTTTGTAGATAAGGGTGCGGCTAGAGAAAGAGCAAACATAAAAATCTCTCAACGAGTCATACTCGCTAGGCCCGGAAGACTCTTGAAGGGCGATCGCAACTGCTTGCTCAATCCGCTTACGAACTAAGTACAGTTTGCGCTCCAACTCATCCCCAGTTAGGCTCTCAGCCTGTACCAACACTTGCTCAATTTGAGGTTGGTTTTCCTTCGCTTGCACACCCAAAACGTCAGGCTGAACCGGAACCAAACGCCACCCTAACAGCGTTAGAGATTCTTCCTGAACAACTTTTTCTACAATCTGACGAGCTTTAGCAGCAGCTGAGGCATCTTGAGGCAAAAAGAGCATGCCTACCCCTGTGCGCTCGGGTGCAGCGGCTGGCACTCCCATCTCAGCAAGAGACTGCTGCAACAATTCCCAAGGGATAGCAGTCATCAACCCTGCGCCATCTCCAGAATCTTGGTCGGCACTACAGCCGCCCCGATGTTCTAAACACTCTAGAGCTGACAACGCCTTAGCCACTAAAGAGTGGGTAGCTCGACCTTGGAGATCCGCAATGAAACCAACGCCACAAGCATCTCGCTCCTCAACCAACCAACGTTGGCCGGAGTAGCCTGCTTCTAATCCCTGATTTAATTGCTGGTTCAAATTCACACTCACGTTATCCATGGGATGGCTCGCTTCGTTCATTGGCTAAGGCTGGGTAAAGTCCTCTGGAGTTAAAAATTAGTTTGATTGGGCGCAGTCATCGCTACAGCAAGAAGCTGCACATTAATTACGAAGCCACGATCAAAGGCAAAGTCCGTACCCTATTAAATTTAAGAACGTACTTAACCCTCCGGCGGTTCATGAGCTTGAGGTAAATCAAGACACTACCTTTACGGGTTTGGCTCCAAACCTGCGCTTCCCATCAGCATGGCTGGCAAACTTCAAAAGCTATTTAATTCAACCCCTTGGCCCCACTGAAGTTGTGTTGGTGACAGGTAAAATTCTTCTTGCGAATCCAAGTTACTGGTGCCATGAAACAATACCTAACACCCCCGTCGCTAAGGGTTTTCCTAGGGAGCCGGAGTAAAAATATTATAGAAGGTATCTGAATCTGACAATCCCTAACCTCTACCGTATCCGTTACGGGTTGTCAGACTACATGCCTTTTCTTGCCCAGGCTGGTCCCCTATTTTTCAAGCAACTTTAAAGACTACAGCAGAGCTTGTATTAAACACAACAATCTCATGCCGACTGATAGTCCCATATCTTCATTATGAAACTTGGTACCAAAAACGAAGTCACTATTTCCTGATAGAGGGACTTAGGTGTCTGCTGATTTAAGTAAAAACTCAGTCATCCTTACGGAAAATCAAGAAGTAAAAACTTAAGGATCAAAAAACTGTGAGCCTCGCGATCGCCCTCTAAAATTCAGTCGTTGAAGTCAGAATTTGTCTCGGCAGTGCTCGTTTAACTCAGGATTCCTCAAATCATCGTGCTTAACGCTAAAACCTTCGCTCAGCGGTTGCTCGCCAAACCTGCTCCTCGGTCCCTCCTTCTTCCTTCAAGATTTTTACTTTCACCCCTGCTAGCGTTGTGCTACCTCCTAATGGGTGCCTTTTTGGACAGAGTAGAGAGTGGAGCTGTACCCTCTGCGATCGCTCAACTCAGTCAAGCAACTCCGGTGACTCCGCGATCGCCCAGTACCTCACCAACCTCTTTATCTGCCCAACTGTTACAGCAGGGAACCCAAATTTCTCTCAATGGTCGCATTTGGCCCGTTGCTTGGGGGCAGTGGCAATCTAATAGTAATCAAATTCGTACAGGAATCAGTGACACAGGCTTACTGCGTACAACTGGGGTGGATTTGTTAAACACCAATGACCCTCTACAACAGCCCGTGCAGTGGTACTCTAGCCCCACTTCGAACTCACTCAACTTAGCCGTCCGTCACAGTCAGCAATATCGCTATTTAGATATTACCGAGCTAGCAACTCGCACTGGTTGGCAAGTAAGAACATCGGGCAGTACGCTTCTCATCAATGCCCCCACATCGCAACTGACCTCTATTCGGCAAGGCCGTCAGCCTTGGGGCACTCGCATTGTTGTAGATCTAGACCGTCCTACACCTTGGCAAGTCGATCAGCAAGGCCAAGCCTTGACTGTAACGCTCAACGCAACTGCTGAACCAGATTTAATTCAGCGTTTCCAGCCTAGACCTATACGCCCCACACCTAGCAACACCCCATCCCGCCCTATTGCTACTCCCCCAGGAACTCCACCGCGGGCAGGTATTCCGCTAAAACTGGAAGTTGTTCAGAACCAACTAGCATTGCGCCTGGATATTCCGGCGGGTTTGCAACCACAATTCTCAACTTTATCCCAGCCGAATCGGCTCATCATCGACCTTAGACCCGACGCTATGGTAGAGCGCAATATATTGTGGGCTCCAGGGCTACGCTGGCAACAGCAATTTCTGACGCTGGGTAGCTCTCGTTTTCCTGTGGTTTGGCTCTCGGTGAACTTGCGTCAGCCCGGATTGAAGCTAGGGCCAATCTGGAGCAACCCCAGTTCTCTCGTCGGCATTGCTCCCCTCGTGCAAACCGCTCAGCGTTGGCAAGTCGCCGCCGCCATTAATGGGGGCTTTTTTAATCGCAAAACCCAGTTACCACTTGGTGCCATTCGGCAAGATGGCCGTTGGGTATCCAGCCCAATTTTGAACCGAGGGGCGATCGCTTGGAATGAGGCAGGAGATGTAAAAATCGATCGCCTAACCCTCCAAGAAACGCTCAGCACTTCCACTCAGCAACGCCTACCCGTTTTGTCAGTCAACAGTGGCTATGTTCAGGCAGGCATTGCTCGCTATACCTCGCTTTGGGGAGCCGCTTACACACCCCTGACTGACAACGAAATCATTGTCACGGTTCGCAACAACCAAGTAACCGCTCAGCAACCTGGTGAAGGGGCAAATAAAGGTGCCTTCCCAATCCCTAGTGATGGTTATTTGCTGACCTTACGAGCCAATCGCGCTGCTGCCAGTGCTCTACCCGTTAATACAGCCGTACGACTAGAGGGTGAAACTACACCCGCTGCCTTCGATCGCTATACCCAAATTATGGGTGCAGGTCCATTGCTAGTACAAAATCGGCAGATTGTGCTCGATGCTAAAGCAGAAAAGTTCAGCGATGCCTTTGTTAAGGAAAGAGCAGTGCGCAGTGTAATCGGCACGAATGGGGAGGGCACCCTAATGATAGCGGCGGTTCACAATCGAGTCGGAGGGGTGGGTCCAACTTTGGCTGAAGTGGCTCAACTGACCCAACAAATGGGAGCGATCGACGCCCTCAACCTAGATGGTGGCAGTTCTACAACCCTGTATCTGGGTGGTCAAATTCTCAATCGTCCTCCTCAAACCGCCGCCCGGGTTCACAACGGCATTGGAGTATTTATCCAACCCAGACCATAAGTACTTCTAACTACACTTTTTCGCAAAAAGTTAAAGCTGCTTTGAAGTTCCCTGGCAGTGAGTAAAGACTTGATGTAAATTTGCCGATTTACCTAACTCATGGGTGACATCAACCAGGCCACATTTGCTATGTTTGCCTTCAGGCCAACCTTGTGGCTTCTAGGATTTGGAGATTTATCCTCTCAATCTTGACTAAAACATCCCTTTCCAGCAGTTCTTAAGGAGAGAAATCGTGGCCCAGCTTCAAGAAGTTCCTCAAGCGTCTACCTTCCCTACAGCCCCCCCTGTTACTTCCAAGGGAGTTGCTGCAACAGAATTGCGTCCCTGGGGTTCTTTCACGATCTTAGAAGAGGGCCGAGGCTACAAAATTAAGCGAATCGAGGTAAAGCCAGGGCATCGTCTCAGTCTGCAAATGCATCATCATCGCAGTGAGCATTGGATTGTAGTTTCTGGCACTGCTAGGGTTAATTGTGGCGATCAAGAGCTAGTTTTATGCAGCAATCAATCCACCTATGTACCGCAATGTACTAGTCATCGGCTGGAGAACCCTGGGGTAATTCCTTTGGTTTTGATTGAGGTGCAAAACGGTGAGTATCTAGGCGAAGATGACATCGTGCGTTTTCAAGACGATTACGCCCGTACAGCTTCGTAAATCAAGTAGCGTTTTAAGTTCTAAATTGAATTAACTTAAGCAAGCTGGCAGCGTTAGTAGGATACTATTAGCGCTGTAAATTCTTTTTAAAGCACTTACTCAAAACTCACTCAAAAAGTCACTAAAAAACTCGGTGAATGATGCTCCAGCTCAGCCAAGCCGCAATCAAGGAAATCTTGCGTCTCAAGCAGAAGTGCCGCAAGCCAGATGCCGTATTCCGTTTGGGAGTACAGCCAAGTGGTTGTTCGGGTATGTCCTACACTCTAGAATTTGACGAAGAAGTCGGGCCTAATGACGCGTTGTATGACTGCAACGGCATTCAAGTTGCGATCGCTCGCTCAAGCCTAACCGTTCTAAGCGGCTTAAACTTAGATTACTCCGAAGACCTGATGGGCGGCGGCTTCCGCTTCCACAATCCCAATGCTACTCAAAGCTGTGGCTGTGGCAACTCCTTCTCTGTCAGCTAAGCGTTACAATTTGACTTGATCGTCGAACTGTTTTCTTAAACCTACTCAAGTACTCATGTAGCAGGCAACTCAGCAACACACGACCGTCGCTTGAGCCCCAAGAATTTGAAATTGTTCACCAAAAAATTGACATTGACTCCATTAACTCGGTAAGATTAGAATTTGTTGTTTGTTGAAGCAGCGAAAGGCCGCGCACGCCATAACTCATGCCCACTATCCAGCAACTCATTCGTAGCGAACGTCAGAAAGTTCAGAAGAAAACCAAATCCCCGGCTCTGAAGAGTTGCCCTCAGCGTCGTGGCGTTTGCACAAGAGTTTACACGACCACTCCTAAGAAACCCAACTCCGCTCTGCGTAAGGTTGCCAGGGTTCGTCTCACTTCTGGTTTTGAGGTTACAGCCTACATTCCAGGTATCGGTCATAACCTGCAAGAGCACTCTGTAGTAATGATTCGAGGCGGTCGGGTCAAAGATCTGCCCGGCGTGAGATACCACATCATTCGTGGCACCTTGGATACTGCTGGAGTTAAAGACCGCCGTCAAGGTCGCTCCAAGTACGGTACCAAGCGCGCTACTGCTAAAAAGTAAAGCCCAAGCTTGTCATTTCTATCGGTTAACGCTGAAGAAGCAAGTATAAGTTGCAAGCCTTGCTTGAAAGACTGGGCTATTGCATACGGCCTTAGAGAAGCTTGGAAAGTATCTCGGTCTTTTAGCTTGGCCAATTCCATACAATGGTCGTATTGCTTCTTGCTTTACCCAGCTTGTTTTTGACTGAATAAATCTCGAATTGCATTCAAAATAGTAGTTCCGCAATCTTTTCTCTAAAGGCTCAATATGTCTCGTCGTACTGTTATTCAAAAACGTCCTGTTCCTCCTGATTCTGTATACAACAGTCGCCTAGTCAGCATGATGATGCGGCGGATTATGAAGAGTGGCAAGAAGTCTGTTGCTTCTCACATTGTTTATGATGCCTTCAAAACTATTGAGGAACGGACAGGCTCAGATCCCTTAGAGCTATTTGAAAGAGCAGTACGAAACGCAACTCCTTTAGTTGAAGTCAAAGCTCGCCGAGTAGGCGGAGCAACATATCAAGTCCCTATGGAAGTTCGCTCTGATAGAGGAACTGCTTTAGCTTTACGTTGGTTAAGTCAGTTTGCTCGTCAACGCGCTGGCCGAACTATGGCTGGCAAGCTAGCGAATGAATTGATGGATGCAGCTAACGAGACTGGTAGCGCGATTCGTAAGCGTGAAGAAACTCACCGCATGGCTGAAGCGAATAAGGCTTTCGCCCACTATCGGTACTGATCTCCGAACCCTGGTTTCCGCAACAAAAGTATAGAATTCAAACAGAAGCGCAAATTTTTTGCGGCAAAGATAAAGGAGGTAGCCGTGTCACGCACCACCCCGCTTGAACGAGTACGCAACATTGGTATTGCTGCCCACATTGATGCGGGCAAAACTACAACAACAGAGCGAATTTTGTTCTACTCCGGTGTAGTTCACAAGATTGGCGAAGTCCATGACGGAACTGCTATCACTGACTGGATGGAGCAAGAGCGGGAGCGGGGCATTACCATCACTGCTGCCGCAATCAGTACTGCTTGGGCCCGTCGCGACCCTAAAAACCCGACTAAAGCCTTGGCGGGCGAGCCTGAATATAAGATCAACATCATTGACACTCCGGGACACGTAGATTTCACGATTGAAGTGGAACGTTCCATGCGGGTGTTAGACGGTGTTATTGCTGTCTTTTGTTCAGTAGGCGGAGTTCAGCCTCAATCTGAAACTGTATGGCGTCAAGCCGATCGTTACAAAGTCCCTCGAATGGTCTTTGTTAACAAAATGGACCGGACTGGAGCTAATTTCTTCAAGGTTTACGGTCAGATCCGCGATCGTTTGCGTGCCAATGCGGTTCCAGTACAAATCCCCATTGGTACTGAAGAAAACTTCAAGGGTCTCGTAGATTTGGTACGCATGCGTGCTCATATTTACAGAAATGACTTAGGAACTGACATTGAGGAAACTGAAATTCCTGCGGAAGTTCGGGAGCAGGCTGAGGAGTTCCGTCTGAAGCTGATCGAGTCTGTTGCGGAAACCGATGATACCCTCACCGAGAAGTATCTAAATGGTGAAGAGCTAACGGAAGAGGAAATTCGAGCTGCGCTCCGTAAAGGAACGATTGCTGGAATGATTGTTCCGATGCTCTGTGGCTCTGCCTTTAAAAACAAAGGTGTGCAGCAAATGCTGGACGCAGTAATTGATTACCTGCCTGCTCCAGTGGATATCCCTCCTGTTCAGGGAACACTGCCCAATGGCTCAACGGTCGAGCGGGGTCCAAGCGATAGTGAGCCGTTCTCAGCTCTAGCCTTTAAGGTGATGTCCGATAAGTTCGTCGGGCGGCTAACCTTCGTTAGAGTCTACTCAGGTGTCTTGAAGAAGGGTAGCTACATCCTAAACGCCTCCAAAAACAAGAAAGAGCGCGTCTCCCGCCTCATCATCTTGAAAGCCGATGACCGGATTGATGTGGATGAACTGCGTGCTGGTGACTTAGGGGCTATTCCTGGCTTGTCGGATACCTTGACTGGGGACACGCTTTGCGATGAAAATGCTCCTGTAATCCTGGAATCTCTTTACATCCCAGAGCCGGTGATCTCGGTTGCGGTAGAGCCAAAAACCAAGCAAGACATGGAGAAGCTTTCCAAGGCCCTTAAAGCGCTTTCGGAAGAAGATCCAACTTTCCGGGTTAGTATTGACCCTGAAACCAATCAAACCGTGATTGCAGGCATGGGTGAGCTGCATTTAGAAATTCTTGTAGATCGCATGCTACGGGAATTTAAAGTGGAAGCCAATGTAGGTGCTCCCCAAGTCGCTTACCGTGAAACTATACGCAAGGCAGTTAAAGCTGAAGGCAAATTTATCCGCCAAAGTGGTGGTAAGGGTCAGTACGGTCACGTTGTGATTGAACTGCAACCGGGTGAAACAGGCAGCGGCTTTGAGTTTGTCTCTAAGATTGTTGGTGGTACTGTACCTAAAGAGTACATCGCCCCAGCAGAACAGGGCATGAAAGAAGCCTGTGAGTCTGGAATTCTAGCTGGATACCCACTGATTGACGTTAAAGTCACGATGGTAGACGGCTCTTATCACGATGTAGATTCTTCTGAAATGGCTTTTAAGATTGCTGGTTCAATGGCAATTAAGGAAGCTGTGATGAAGGCATCCCCTGTTCTGTTGGAGCCTGTAATGAAGGTTGAGGCTGAGGCTCCTGAGGAATTCCTCGGCTCCGTCATGGGTAACCTTATTTCCCGTCGAGGCCAAATTGAAGGTCAAACAGTTGAACAGGGAATTGCTAAGGTAACCACTAAGGTTCCATTAGCTGAGATGTTTGGATATGCCACGGATATCCGGTCTATGACTCAGGGCCGCGGTACATTTACGATGGAATTTAGCCAGTACGACGAGGTACCTCGCAACGTGGCTGAAACAATCATCGCAAAGAGTAAAGGGAACGCATAATCAGGAAGAGGAACACATAATCCATGGCACGCGCAAAGTTTGAACGGACTAAACCCCACGTTAACATTGGTACCATTGGTCACGTTGACCACGGTAAAACCACTCTAACTGCTGCAATCACTATGACTCTGGCTGCTTTGGGTCAGGCAGCAGCTAGAAATTATGATCAAATCGATGCCGCACCTGAAGAGAAGGCTCGGGGTATTACGATTAACACAGCTCACGTTGAGTATGAGACTGCCAACCGTCACTATGCTCACGTAGACTGTCCTGGCCACGCTGACTATGTCAAAAACATGATCACTGGCGCTGCTCAGATGGACGGTGCCATCCTAGTGGTGTCTGCGGCTGATGGCCCTATGCCTCAAACTCGTGAGCATATTCTGCTCGCGAAGCAGGTAGGTGTTCCAGCAATGGTTGTCTTCTTAAACAAAGAAGACATGGTGGATGATGCAGAACTGCTTGAGTTGGTAGAACTCGAGGTTCGTGAACTCCTCAGCTCCTACGACTTCCCTGGCGATGATATTCCTATCGTTGCTGGTTCAGCGTTGCAAGCAGTAGAAACCATGACTGCTAATCCTAAAACGCAACGAGGTGAAAACCAGTGGGTTGATAAAATTCACCAACTCATGGATGAAGTTGATGCTTACATCCCAACTCCTGAGCGTGAAGTTGATAAGCCCTTCCTGATGGCGGTAGAGGACGTATTCTCCATCACAGGTCGTGGTACAGTCGCAACCGGCCGGATTGAACGCGGAAAAATCAAGGTTGGTGACACCGTTGAATTGGTGGGCATCAAGGACACTCGCAGCACCACTGTAACGGGTATCGAGATGTTCAAGAAGAGCCTTGAAGAAGGGATGGCAGGAGACAACGCGGGTCTACTACTGCGTGGTATTCAGAAAGCTGATATTGAGCGGGGCATGGTAATTGCTCAGCCCAAGTCCATCACTCCTCACACTCAGTTTGAGTCTGAAGTGTATGTTTTGAAGAAAGAAGAAGGTGGTCGTCACACTCCTTTCTTCCCTGGCTACCGTCCTCAGTTCTATGTTCGTACCACTGATGTAACTGGCACCATCACCACCTTTACTTCCGACGACGGTAGTGAAGCTGAAATGATCATGCCTGGCGATCGCATCAAGATGACTGTAGAACTGATCAACCCGATTGCAATTGAGCAAGGTATGCGCTTTGCTATTCGTGAGGGTGGTCGTACTATCGGTGCGGGTGTCGTCTCTAAGATCCTCAAGTAACTCTCTGTTATTGATGATCTAGGAGCAGAAAAGAAGTGCCATTTCGGTATTATGCTTTTCTGCTCCCGCTTTTTTGGCATAGCACTTTGCTATACAGATTATTTTTCAGATCGTAGAACCTCGACAATTCGAATAAATCCAAAATGGCAACTATTCAGCAGCAAAAAATCCGTATCCGCCTCAAAGCTTTTGACCGTCGTCTCTTGGATACTTCTTGCGAAAAGATTGTTGATACTGCAAATCGCACAAACGCTACAGCGGTTGGACCGATTCCCTTACCAACCAAGCGAAGAATTTATTGCCTTCTGCGATCGCCTCACGTAGACAAAGACTCCCGAGAGCACTTTGAGACTCGGACACATCACCGCATCATTGATATTCACCAGCCTTCTTCAAAAACTATCGATGCCTTGATGAAGCTAGATCTACCAGCTGGCGTTGATATTGAAGTCAAGCTCTAGTAACGCTAGGGAAGTTTTATAGAGGTTGGAAAAACTTGGTCTTGACCTTGCTAGCCTACGCCTCAAAACATTGAGCCAGATCAAATTAGTGTTGGTTTTATCCCCTTAAAGCGTGAGGCATGAGCTTTGAGGGGCTTCTTATTCTTATTAATTTGCCTTTGCGTTCTGAGCAATTTAAGTAAGTTCAAATAATAGGTTTCTACGGAAAACTTTTGGTGGTGCCCTGATGACTCCCTTATATGGGATAGAGTAGAGACAGAAGCACTGTCTCTTAATCTTTAGACAATGGCATCCTCCTCATCAATTGCGGTTCGAGAACTTCCTCTATTTCCCCTGCCAGAAGTAGTTCTGTTTCCCGGTCGGCCTCTCCCTCTGCACATTTTTGAATTCCGTTACCGCATCATGATGAACACGATTCTGGAGGGCGATCGCCGCTTCGGAGTGTTGATGTGGGACCCGGTTGAAGGAAAACCTGCTC
Source organism: Trichocoleus sp. FACHB-262 (assembly GCF_014696035.1). Taxonomy (NCBI): domain Bacteria; kingdom Bacillati; phylum Cyanobacteriota; class Cyanophyceae; order Leptolyngbyales; family Trichocoleusaceae; genus Trichocoleus; species Trichocoleus sp. FACHB-262. Next base: position 60,391 of record NZ_JACJPK010000019.1, read on the forward strand.
TGGTAGGATGCTGTGCTGAAATTCTTCAATTTCAACGCTTGCCTGATGACCGTATGAAGATATGGACACTGGGACAACAACGGTTTCGAGTGTTGGAATATGTCCGAGAAAAGCCTTATCGGGTAGGGCTTGTAGAGTGGATAGAAGACCAGCCTACCGAACAAAACTTACAACCTTTAGCGACTGAAGTTGAGCAATTGCTTCGCGACGTGGTTCATCTTTCAGCCAAGCTCACAGGTCAGGTTATCGAACTACCGGAAAGTATTCCTGATCTACCGCTAGAACTTTCCCACTGGGTAGCTAGTAATCTATACGGTGTTGCGAGTGAGCAGCAAGCTCTTTTAGAAATGCAAGATACGGTAGCTAGGTTAGAACGGGAAGCAGAAATCCTCACTTCCACGCGAAATCATCTAGCGGCTCGCACCGCATTGAAGGATGTCTTGAAGGATACTCCTAAATAATTGCAGCAAGTTAGGGACGGCGATCGCCAAACCTGCTAGATGAATACCAATGCAAGTAGGCTGTTCAGAGATTAGATCTGAGCAGCCATTTCAATTTGAGTGGCCATTGCCAACTTGGGTTTGTAAGGTAGAACGCCACTGCTGTACTAGCGTCTGCGACCGCTTTGGTAGCCAATGATCATACTTAGGATAAACCGGCAAGCGGGGTACTAGATGCCAGCCCTCTGGGGCCAAGATCGCAGTTAAAGTTTCTACTTCTGGCTGGGAATAGTCGGGGTTCACTTCATCTCGCGGCCCAATTCCACCTAAGTCCCTCGCTCCCGCTGCTAAGCAAGCCAATAGTAAGTCTGGTTGCTGCACTAGATTAGGAGGGATTTGTAAAGTAATGCTGTTAGGTAAAATCTGCCGAGCTGTTGCAATTACCTCGACCAGTTCTGCTGCGGCGAAGGTAGCTCCCTGCCAAATTTGGCTTTGGCCTGGGCTATGAGGTTGCAAAATTACTTCTTGAATATGTCCCCAGCGCTCCTGTAGCTGTGCGATCGCTTCTAGGGTTGCCCAGCGATCGCCTGGAGTTTCACCAATGCCCAATAATAATCCTGTTGTGAAAGGAATTTGCAGTTCCCCTGCCCAAGCCAACTGTTGCAGTCGTAGTTGAGGAACTTTACTAGGAGCATGGCGATGTACGGTTTCTAATAACTTTGGGGTAACTTGCTCTAGCATCAACCCCATAGAAACATTTACAGCCTTTAGCTGCGACATCTCCTCAAAGGTGAGAGGCCCGACATTAGTATGAGGCAGTAATCCCAGAGATAAAGCCAATTCCGCTAAATCAGAAATTCGTTGCAGCCAGTCAACTCGCCGCAAACTGCGCGGATGCACTTCACCACTGAGCAGCAGAATTTCAATGGCACCTTGAGAGCGAACTCGCCGCAATTGAGTTTCAGCTTCGCTCAAAGACAACCAAACATCCTCTCCTGGATCAACTCGAAAATTGCAGTAGGTGCAACGATTAAAGCACTCATAAGTGGGTACTAAAGTGTAAGCAGGACTATAAGTAACGGTGACTGTTGTGGGTAGAGGCATAGATTCAGCAGCAAGGACAAGCAACTTAGAAGTCTAGCTGCCCTTGCTGAGTCTTACTCGCTTAGTCTTATAAATCATTGCTTAAAACACTACAACCTGTTCTCGCCCTTGGCAGCTCCGTTTTTTGGCATAAACGTTTTTGACGTGAGTTTTGACCGTGTTCAAGCTGATGCGTAATGTTTTAGCAATTTCTTGATAGCTGTATTCCTGCCGCAGCAGCATCCAAATTTCGGTTTCGCGTTCAGTCAGGTCGTATCTCTTTTGCTCAATCTGTAATTCTTCTCGCAGTACCTCAGTGCAGTTCTCTAAAATCACCAAAATGTACTGAGAATCGTTAGCTGAACTGGCAACCCCATCAGTCGGGTTCACTTGTAGCCAGCTAGCTCGGATGCGAATCAGATGCCCCTGAGGAGTTTGGCGTTCGACAACGAGAGGTTGCTTGGTAGAACTAGCATTTTTTAACAAGCGGTGGCCAATTTCTGAGATCACTAACGGTGGGCTAGCAGGTTGGCGATCGCCTGAAGCTAGAAGTTGGCACAGATGATTAGCTCTCTCGTTTAGATAAAGTGGCTGCATATTACGAGAGAGCACCACTACTCCTTGAGGCAAAGCCTCCAACAGAGTACTCCAGAGCATCTCCAAAACCGATGTGCTAGCTGTAGGCACTTCATCTCTTCGCTCCATAGGGGGTTTGAAGGTGCGTCTGGTGAAGATTTGGCTGTTAAGGAAGTAATGATTGAGCGATGCAGTCTTGAGGAATTGAGCCTCTACGGGATTAGGAAGTAGACGGGCTGTCATGGGGGTGTGCCTCAAATCATGCCGCTATTCTGCGCGCTCTAAGAATGAACATGCAATGAGCAGCTAGTAGGCAGCACCAGAATCCTGAAGTGCAACTAACCACGCTGAAGCGAGGTGAACCAGGGTGAAGTGAGGTGAAGTTTTCCGTTACAATTCCTTTCTCGATAGAGAAATTGCGGAATAATAGTGTCAATTAAGCAAAAAGATTGGGGCCGCACTAGATTTGTCAGCGGCTTATCTCAGCTATAACAGCGCCTAGGGCAACCTTGAGCTGTTATCCCCTAAGCGCAGGAAGTAGCTACTAAACCTTTTTTGGCTTTCCTGTAGTCTAGATTTTCAACTGAATTGCCTTTTCAAGACTCACTCGTTAGGGTGCTCTTTTGTTTAAGCCCTATCCTGCCAGCGCCGAATCCTTTAAAACTCTGCCGACTCAGGTATTGCTGAATGATTAACTTTGATAGCCGCTCTAAGCTGATCGCTGAGGGACGCAGTGTAGACAAAACTGTCTCCTCCCTAAAACCTGAATTATTAGACCAATGGTTTCCGGTACAACAGCAGCAATATTATGTTTCCCAATGGATGGGAATCGGTCGAGTTGGGTTAACAAAGCGACGGGCTGAGTGCTTGGTGCAGTTATGGGCTTACCTATTTCTCAAACAACAATTTCAGTTGGGGCAGATGCCTAAAGCTTCCTTAACTGACTTAGGGAGTTTAGAAGGGCTAGTACCTTGCACTCACCGTGAGGCAGCTGAACTGTTTTACAGCAAAACAGAACGAGGGAGCGATCGCGCGGCTGGCATGATGATCGATCGCCTAGCAGCTTTAGGTCTGATCGAAAAAAAGTTTGATGGTCACACCATCTGCATTGGCATTCGGCCCTTACCAACAACACCTCCACCAAAAGACCCAAGCTTGCCCGAGGTTTTACCAGACGCCTTTAACCCTAGAACCGATACGATTCCTATTGCCAACTTATTGGCGCGTAACTACTCGTGGATGGACAAAGACCCTTCCGCAATCGCACCTCAGAAAATTGCCAAAATTTTGCGGTGTTGGGCTCAACAGTACCCCAAGGGGATGCGGGTGTTGCGCCGATGTGACAACTTGACTGCCGTTGGGATTAACATCCTATTTCCTGTCGCGAGTGAATCTGAAGTTAATTTTTTCCTGCCACCCACTAAGAGCCTTTACCTCACGACTAGCACTGAAGTTGACCCATTTAAGATCGCTACCCCAGGAGATCCAGACTGCACCTCCATTTTTGTTCGCTCCTGGATGATTGATCCGCCTTACATGCAGCGGCAACAGATGTATCAATTCTTGGAGGATGGCCGAAAGACCTTAGTGGCTATGCAGGAAGACTTCCCCAACTTATGCGACATTTACGCACTTGCAATTCATCCTATTTACGAAGAGTTACAGCCAGCGATCGGATTTCATAAGACTTGTCAAGCACCTCAAAGCCTTCTGTACTGGACTTATCAACCAGTAGATCGTTACTTAGCTTTAGACCTGAAGCAAGCAGTTGCCAACTTAAAGCTGGATCTTTTCCCCAGCGATCGCTAAAACAGGAGGTGCCAATCAAACGGAGGTATTTGTAAATAAAAGTTAAATATTTGGCAATTAATACTCATAAACTGCTTTACAAAATTAAATAGATCGTCTAACCTAAGACTTAAGTGGAGTAAACATCCACGCATCATTTTGTAGTTCATTAAGCACTCATCCAGACATGACTACCACTCTACAGAGACGCGAAAGCGCCAACCTGTGGGAGCAGTTCTGTAACTGGGTCACCAGCACCGACAACCGCCTCTATGTAGGCTGGTTCGGCGTCCTGATGATCCCCACCCTGCTCTCCGCTACCATCTGCTTCATCATCGCTTTCATCGCGGCTCCTCCCGTTGATATCGATGGTATCCGTGAGCCCGTCGCTGGCTCCCTCATCTACGGCAACAACATCATCTCTGGTGCTGTTGTGCCTTCCTCCAACGCAATCGGCCTCCACTTCTACCCCATCTGGGAAGCGGCTTCCCTCGATGAGTGGCTCTACAACGGTGGCCCTTACCAGTTGGTGATTTTCCACTTCCTCAT
>NZ_JACJPK010000002.1:0-1995 GCF_014696035.1 Trichocoleus sp. FACHB-262
CTGCTGCCAACCTTCGATGATGGCGAGGATTTTAGCGGCGCAGTAGTTGCGCTGGGTGATCTGGACGTATTCTTTGCAGAGCTTGAGGTAAGTCAGGTTAAGGGTAGCGGTGCTCATCGTGGTTGCACCTCTCGCAGCTTTAGGTCCTGCTCCCATACATCTTCGATCCCAGCGCTCTTGCAACTGTCTGGGTCCACTTCAACTAAATAGGACCAGCCCACCCACTCCAAGCTGTGAGCAATTTCAGCGGACATGCGAGGGCTCCAGTACTGTAAGCCTCGGATGATACCCCAGTGCACACAGCCGTGGAACCCAGGCCATTGCACTACCTGCCCAAACTGATACTGAGGCACAGGCAACTCTGCGGGGAGGGGGAGCATAGGAATTTCTGATTTCTGATTCTGATTCTGATGAAGCTTTGGCATTAGACAGCCTCCCCGATCGCATCGCTGAGGCAGCGATATTCCTTCTGGTCAATATGGCCTTGCTCGTAAAGTGCACCGCATATCAAACTAGTAACGAAGCCAGAGAGCCAGTTGTTAATGAAGTGCATGTCTGCTTCTATCGCTGCTTGGGCGGAGGGGGAGGAAGTGTCATTCCTTATGGATTTGCCTTGCGAGATGAGGACTTCAACGGTAAAGCCTCCTGCTGTTACGACTGGGCAGAGTCGATGAAATTTAACTTTGACGGCTGAGCAAGCAGTATCTGATAATGCCTCATGGAACTCTGCTCCTGGGTTTGTAGTTGCAAGCCCTACTCCCCGCCAGACAGAAAAGCAGAGCAACTTGACTTTGCTTAAGATTTCAGTAGCACAATCATGATTGAGTCGCACTAAGTGGTTGTCTCGTGCAGATTTAGACCCCACTAACACGGAGTCGGATAGGATATTCATGGCTTCACCTTGGTTAGTAGCTGGAGGTGAAGTACAGAGGCGATCGCGAAGTTTCCTAGGCCGAGCGATCGCTCCATATTCACATCAAGAAATGCTGTTAATTGGTAGCGGCAATGCAGCATACTTCGACTGCATCAACCGAATTCTGCTTTAGCGATCGCTAGAGTTCTTCCGTGTCGGGTTCTTCTGACTGAACCTCAGGCTCATCTTGAGGTTGAAAGATTCTAGTAGATACAAATGCTAAGCGGCGCTCACCGTGGTAAGTCAGCCAGATACAGTCAACCCCTGCTTCAAGAGATTCCCAAGCTGAGTTGAGCTTGTCCCTGAAATCAATTAGTCCCATCTCTTGTTCCGCTGAAAGCTGAAGAGCTGTTGCGATCGCAACGGGAACGAGATAGCCAATGCGGTCTTTGTAGTAATCCACTGGAATCACGTCACCGCCTTGAACTTGGCGACGATAGCGAGACAAGCTTTGGCGAAGTCGAGAGAGTGGAACCACGTTAATAGGTGGACTAAGTGCACTGTACATATTTGACCTTTTTCACCTTATCAACTTGTGACCATAATAAGTATTGTTGTATGTGTTGCTAACTAAGTAAGAGTTGACAGTGTTGTACGCTTTAGCTACATTAAAAGGCAAGAGAAGGAAGTACCGACTGGAAAACGAACTTCCCTCTCTTGCAAATCAACCTACTAAAAGGTCTTAACCACTATGGTATACACGCCCGATCGCGTCGAGTCAATCGCGCCTGTTTTTGCTGAAGAAGAACGTGACTCTGGCTGCATCCAAGCGACAGTTCAACTAGAACTCGAAGCCTATTTAGAGGATCAAGTTCGCTCCATTGCTCCAGCCCGCATCGACAGCCTCTTTTTAGTAGATGGCTACACCTATCTCTCGGTAATAGATCAGGACCGTCCGCTCACGAAACAGCCCATCCGGTTGATCATCCAACTCGAAGATTGCCAAGGTAATCCTTCTTTTGTTACTACGGTGAGGAAAAATTAACTTGGGAATAGCTGTGATTCTAGCTGACCTATGCTTGAGCAACGAGATCCGGTCGCAACCGTTAGCTTTATTGATGACTACTGCCAACACTATCGAG
>NZ_JACJPK010000020.1:0-25937 GCF_014696035.1 Trichocoleus sp. FACHB-262
GACTTCACCTATCAGGAGTACCTCAAGTTCGATGAACCGCTGTCGTGGCTGAAGGCAACGAGTGTCACTGCTGGCTTGGCTCTGTTTACAGGCATTACGCAACAACCTCCACTCAGATCGCTGCTGCAACCGCTCTTACCGCAACCAGGTGATGGACCGTCTGAGCAAACGATGAATGAGGGGTGGTTCTCCTGTGAACTGGTGGGCACTGCGACAGATGGCCGTAAAGTGCGGGGGCTGATCCGAGACCAAGGAGACCCAGGCAATCGAGCCACAGTCAAATTTATCTGTGAATCAGCTCTGAGTTTGGCTCTGCAAAGCAATGAACTACCGGGTGGTCCAACGCGAGGCGGAATTCTAACACCCGCAACTGGGTTAGGCGAGGTGCTGATAGAACGCTTACGCCGAACTGGGATGACCCTAGCCATAAGCCCGTGATTCTAAAGGCTAGGATTGGGCGTAGGGCATTGGACTGAAGTATGGCCAAGCAGGAATATCCTCACTCGGCAAGAATTTCGATGTGATAGCTGTATCCCTGCTCAGCCAGAAACAACTGGCGATGACGAGCAAACTCTTCTTCCCAGGTACGCAAGGAAACCAACGTGTAAAATTGGGCGCTGCGACCATCCAACTTGGGGCGCAAGACTCGACCGAGCCGCTGGGCTTCTTCCTGCCGGGAGCCGTACTTGCCAGACACCTGAATCAGTACATCGGCGTCAGGCAAATCGAGGGCAAAGTTGCCGACACGAGACAGAATGAGCCCAGAGATTTCACCGGAGCGGAACTGCTCGTAGCACCGATCGCGTTCTGCTTGGGTGTTTTGCCTGTCACGAGCGGTAACTCAGTCAAAGTGGCGATCTGCTTCAGTTGATCCAAAAATTCTCCAATGATTAAGATGTGATGACCCTGCTCTTTCTGTAACAGCGATCGCACTACTTCATGCTTACGCGGATTTTCTGCGGCAATCCGAAACTGGTGGCGCTTGTCAGCAACTGCATACTCCATCTGCCTAGCTGTGGTTTGGGAAATGCGAATCTCGGTGCATTCCGCTGCCGCAATGCAGCCTTGACCTTCAAGTTCACACTAGGGCACATCGTAGCGCTTGGGGCCAATCAGAGCGAAAACATCTCCTTCTTTGCCATCTTCACGAATCAGGGTGGCGGTCAATCCCAGACGGCGGCGGGCTTGCAGTTCAGCTGTAATGCGGAAGATGGGGGCAGGCAGTAGATGCACTTCGTCATAGATAATCAAACCCCACGATCGCGCATTAAACAGTTGAAAGTGCGGAAACTCGCCGTCTTTGCTGGCGCGATAACTCAGGATTTGATAGGTCGCTAACGTGATCGCTTCGAGCAGCGTGGGAATTTTCTCAGGCTGGCTGTAGTAGGGCATAGCACTATCCCTGCTAAACTCCATCAGCATAAGCGCTTGTGGGGCAAGTTGATGAACGGTCTGATTACTGATGCAGCATGATTACTAATGCAGCAGCGACTCAGACCATTCTTGCCAAAATTTAGCGGATTAAAGTGCGATCGCGCTCTACTTCTGCGGTAAACTCGCTCTCATTCAATTTGCCCTCCTCACCTGTAATGAGGCGAGCCCCACCTTTGCGAGTAAAGTAGTGCCAAAACCATTGGATCATCACGATCATCTTGTTATCAAACTCGATCAAATAGTAGATATGAACAAAGACCCAAATCAGCCAAGCTGGGAATCCTGAGATTTTCAACCAACCGAAGTTGGCCACAGCGGCATTATGACCAATCACCGCCAAGCTACCCGCGTCTGAATAGCGGAAGGGAGGCAAATCTTCTCCTTGCAAGCGGCGTTGAATCAACTTAGCAACATATGCCCCTTCGTGCATCGCCACTGGGGCAACGCCTGGTAGCGGCTTATCATCTTGATGGGCGTAATGTGCCAGATCCCCCACGACAAAAATGTCAGGTTCTCCCGGCAAACTTAAGTCAGGATTGACGATGACTCGGCCCACGCGATCGAGTTCTGCACCTGCCCGCTCTGCTAGCACGGTGCCCATCTTAGAAGCACGAACGCCTGCTGCCCAAAGCACCGTTTTGGTTGGGATCTGCTGAGTTTGCTCACCTTGGCGAACTGTTACGGCATCTGTGGTAATATTTGTCACCAATGTTTGAGTTTCAACGACAACGCCTAAATCTTCGAGCGATCGCGCAGCCTTAGCTGAAAGGTCGGGTGGATAAGGTGGGAGCACGCGATCGACACCTTCGAGCAATAAGATCCGAGTCTCCTTCGTATCAATGCTGCGAAAATCATCCTTCAGTGCCGTATAAGCCAAATCTGCCAGGGCTCCTGCCAACTCTACTCCCGTTGGCCCGCCACCGACCACCACAAACGTCAACCAAGCTCGCCGTTTCTCGGGATCTGTTTCTTTTTCAGCAGCTTCAAAGGCGAGAAAAATCCGTCGCCGCATTTCCAGGGCGTCCTCAATGGTTTTAAGGCCTGGTGCCACGTCTGCCCATTGTTCGTTCCCAAAGTAATGGTGGCTAACACCCGTCGCGACAATTAGAGTGTCATAGGGTAAAGTTCCACTCGATAAAGTCACCTGGTGCTGTTGAGGATCAATGTCTAGCACTTCATCCATCAAAACCTTAACTTGACGATGACGGCTGAGGATAGCTCGTAGGGGGGATGAAATGTCGCCAGGAGAAAGTTTTCCGGTGGCGACTTGGTAAAGCAACGGTTGAAATAAATGGAAGTTACGTTTGTCAATTAGGGTGACATCGAATTGCTGAGAGCGTCCTAGTTCTTTAGCGGCATATAAACCACCAAAGCCACCCCCAACAATGACAATTCTGTGAGTAGGTTGCTGATCACCAGATGGCTTTGAGAGCTTCATAGAGTAATGGATATCGCTGGAACGCTTCTTTGTAGACAACATTAGCTTGTGGCTGGACGACACTTTGTTCTTGCAGCACAATTTTAAGTGCAGTCGTCAAGTTAGGATAGGCACCCACCTCAACCATCGCTAATATTGCAGCTCCATAAGCGGCTCCTTCCTCCTCCTGAAGTGCAATAAGTTCTGGATTAAGACATCCGCTAAAATTTGCCGCCAAACTCGCGATCGCGCCCCTCCTACGTTGGTGCTCCGAATCCTTAGCCAATCCTGAGACATAGACAGAAGCCAATCCCAACGGCAGACTCTTTCAAGAGATCAACTCAATAACATGGAAGCGAAATAGTCTCATTGAGAGCGATTCACTATGAAAACTTCAACCATCAATACAGCCCAAGTCCCTGCAGTAGCTCCCGCTTACAACGGTGCCGATCGTAATGCTTGGATCTTTGGCTGGAACCCACAGCAGGAGTTATGGAACGGGCGTTTAGCCATGATTGGTTTCGTTGCTTATTTGCTTTGGGATCTAGGCGGGTACAGTGTACTTCGGGATGTACTTCACCTAGTTCGGTAGTCCTTCACTAAGAACCCAAAGGGCTAGTGATAAGCGGTCTGGGTTGCTCTCGAACCAGGTCTAACGTTTCGATTCCACGTCAAAAACCTTTAAGAACCAAAATACTGTCATGCAAACATCAACTACTTCAGCTTCAGGAATTCGTTATGCGGCCCTTAGTCTGGGTCTACTCTTCTTATTACTGGGCCTAGCTGGATTTTTGCCTGCTTTTGTCTCTCCCTCTGCAAACTTTACCTCCGAACCAGGCTTCGGCTATATATTTGGGGTATTCCCGACCAACTATTTCCATAATGCCATCGGCCTTTTAGTGGGTATTTGGGGAATTGCTGCATCTACAAGTTTAACTGGAGCGATTGTGTTTAATCGCATCTTTGCCCTCCTTTATGCAGCAAGTGTTGTTTTAGGACTGTTTCCTTCTACCAATACTCTATTCGGACTCGCTCCACTTTTTGGCAATAACGTCTGGCTCGATGCCATTACTGCTGCGATCGCTTTCTACTTCGGCTTTGTGAAGTCCGCTGAAGTTGAGGGGCCGAGTGTTTCTAGAACTCAACCTAGCGTATAAACAGCCCAACTTTTCCTAATTAAGCCCAGGGTTTTAATGTAAGTCGTCAGAACTCTGATTGAACAACACACAAGTAGTCTTAATCCGGACTACTTTTTTTGTGCTTACTGAGAATCTACAGTGAGAACTCCTAGAGCGATCGCCTGGGAGCCCAATTGCCACAGACTTGCTCACAGATTGCCAGTTAACATGAAGTGGCACCTTTTAACTGCAATCTCAGTCTGTACTTACTCTCTTCATCATGGCTGACACCTCTCCACGGCTCCTGAATGGTCCTACTAACCCTTCCCTTTGGCAACGTCGCCTCTGGGGTCTGCGCTTTCTGTTTCGCCCGCTAGAAACCTTAGAAGCTCGCACTCAAGCGTATGGCGATGACTATCGCGTCTCTCCTCCAGACACCAAACCCGCCTTGGTCTATTTCAGCACCCCCGAAGCGCTGGAAGCTATTTTCACCGCCAAACCAGAGCAACTGAGTGCTGGAGGAGGCAATCAGATTCTTAGAGTCCTCCTCGGTAAGCATGGCATTGTCTTGTTGGAAGGCCAAGCTCACCAACGCCAGCGCCAGCTCTTGATGCCTCCCTTTCATGGCGATCGCATGCGCTCCTATGCTCAAATCATTCAGGATATTACTACTCAAGTGAGGAGCCCGTGGAGAGTGGGCACCACATTTGCCGTGCGGCCTGCAATGCAGTCAATTTCTTTGCAGGTGATTCTCAAAGCTGTCTTTGGTCTCGATGGTGGGCCGCGTTATGAGGAGTTGCGGCAGGCGCTGACTCAGATGCTCGATGGTTTCGGTTCTCCCTTCGGGGCGATGTTCCTATTCTATCCTTTCTTGCAGCAGGACTGGGGAAGATGGAGTCCTTGGGGGCGGTTTTTACGGCTCCGTCAACAAGTGGATGATCTGCTTTATGCTGAGATTGCCGATCGCCGGAGTCAGACGGAGGTGGGGCGAACGGATATCTTGGCCTTACTCATGGCAGCCCGTGACTCGGAAGGGCAACCGCTGAGCGAGATCGAACTGCGAGATGAACTGATCACGCTCTTGTTTGCAGGGCACGAAACCACAGCCTCAGCCCTTGCTTGGGCTTTGTACTGGATTGCCTCCTTGCCAGAAGTGCGTAACAAGCTGCTTACAGAAATAGAGGGATTGCAGCAGCTCCCGCCTGACCCAATGGCGATCGCGCGGTTGCCCTACCTCAGTGCCGTTTGTCAAGAAACCTTGCGGCTCTACCCAATCGCTCTCAGTGCGTTTCCTCGGGTGGTGAAGCAACCACTGGAGATTGCAGGCTACGCCCTCGAACCTGGTACCCTGGTCATGCCCTCGATTTATCTGGCGCATCACCGAGCAGAGGTATACCCAGAACCGAAGCAGTTTAGACCAGAGCGGTTTTTGGAGCGGCAGTTTTCTCCTTACGAGTACTTTCCCTTTGGCGGAGGCGATCGCCGCTGTATTGGAGCAGCCTTTGCCTTGTTTGAGATGAAGTTGGTGTTGTTTGAGTTGGTATCGCATCTAGAGATGGCGATCGTCAACCCTAAACCGATTCGACCGATGCGGCGGGGATTGACGGTTGCTCCTTCTGACCGCTTTCAACTGCGGGTGACTAACACTCGTCGATGACCGACAGGTTTATGTCATGGTGATGAGGGTTGCAACGACCAAGAAACTCTACGTACCAAAGTGGATAAAGGCTGCACGGAAAGCAATAAACCACACTGCAAGCGTTGAAAATAGGTAGAGATAGAACCGAAGCATAATAAGATTGAATGTACAGTGGACAATGCTATGTAATACGCGGAATCCAACAAAAATCCATGCAGCGTTTAAGTACACTGCATCAACTTGTTGTGTGACGAAAAGATATAGAACGAGCGCATAGAAAAGTACCGGAATCTCAAATAGATTTTTTAGGTTATCTGATGGACTGGAGACGCTGGGTGGTGAAATCTGCGCCAGTACACCAGGTGCAGCGAGTTCCTTCGGGCGGAGTTTCTGACTATTGATGAAGCTGATCCGACGAACGTACATATACACCCAAACTAGGAGGGTTAAAAACATGGTTGCAAAGAATGGATTGAAGATGGCAGTTTGGGTCATTTTTACTTCTTAAACTCGCTCGTTCTGCTGATCATCAAGCAATGCTGAATTGCTGTTGAGATTATGGCTAACATAGGCTGAGTGCTTTAGCGTTTCTAGACCTCGATCGGGTACATTTAGTCCCCTTCACTTATGGCAAGTTCCTTAGGGCTTCTATTTGAAACAATCCGCCAAATCCCTAGCAAATCTGCTCTTCGCTTGCACATTGCCCCTAAGATCGGTGAATATTTTGCCGCGAAGCGATCTGCCATCTTTTTCTTCGATCAAAAACGCTTCAGCGATCGCAATCTTCAGAAAATCTTGAAAGTTGCCCTCTCCACCGAGCTGAATCCTGTAGCCCGTTATCTAGCAGAGCGGCATGCTCCCGTTCATGAAGGCTTAGTCACAACGCCCAAGACTTGGAAATTAATCTGTCCTCGCCCTGATCACTGGCATGTAATGGCAGGACCAATTATTAATCAAGGTCAAATTGTAGGTACAGTTGGTTGTACTCGTGAACAAACGATGTCTGCGTTTAATAGCGAAAATTTAGTTGATTTGAGTGCCATTTGCTTACACTTATCAACTTGGGTGGCAACCGTGGAGGCACCCGGCATTATATTGCAGCACCAATCGCTCAAAACCCCTTCTCCAGGAAAGCTACGCCAACATTTAACACCCCGTGAGTTGCAGATTGCAGAACTGGTAGCGTTGGGACAAACCAATGCAGAAATTGGTCATCAACTTTGGATTACGGAAAACTCTGTAAAGCAAGCTCTAAAGCGCATGTTCCGTAAGCTTGAGGTTTCTTCTCGCGCAGAAATGGTTGCAAAGCTCTTAGATAAAAGGCTCCATTGAAAACTGATAGGAGGCGATCGCTATGCGGATAAAACTAAAGGAAATTGCGTTTGCCAATGGGGTAGTGTTCGTAGACTTATACAACATTGGTTTTAGAGTTAAAGCTTTTGTCAACACTCAATCTGCAAACGGGTCAGCGGAAAATAGGCGGGGATGGCTCTTACAGGGTGAAGAAATGGCTATTGAGCGAGTGTTCACAAATGCTGGTCGCCTGTGGGTCAGTGGCAAAAACCCCAGAGGTGAGCGGATGGATTTGGACCCAAAAGATTTGCTTTATGTGGAGGAGTAGCGATCGCTCTCTTTTTAAAGTTTAGAAAGAATTACAGGTCTATCCGCTAGGATAAGCACATATCCATTTTTGGAAGTACAGCAATTTCCGATGGATTGGTTATAACAAGTGAGTTTGTCCTAGTGGATACTTCCCCAAACTTCTCGCCTACTTTATCAGAAGCGATCGCCTTGGTCGATCAACTTTCTAGTGACGATCAAAAAAAACTGGCGCTTTACCTGCTTCTGTACTTATACCAAAGTTCCGTTGTATCAAGAGCAGAAATTGATGCTCTAGTCCTAGTGGATAAGAAGTCACCTGATCCGCTAGGACCAACTTCTGCGGTAGCGGTAGGGTGGAAGCAAGAGAAGCGGGTGGTGAAGGAACGAGACAGCGGTGCGATCGACACTTACATTGAATATTGGTTCAATTGTGAGGTGTGGAGCAGTAAAGAAGAAGCATGGAAACATAAATCCTGCTATATCTGCCAACATCCCGAAGGGCGATCGCCTAGCTCCGGTGCTGCCCGCAAGATTGAGCTATTGAACCGTCAAATTGCCAACAAACGCCCGTATTGGGAAACGATGCAACTGCTCAACAAGCAACGCAAGCTAGAACAGTGGCAGGGACATTTATAGATCAGCCTTCAGTTCGTTCTTGCGTACCTACTAAAGTTTCAGAAGTGTACGAATTTGGTTTTGGTGTTTGGGTTGAATGGATCGCTCTCCCTTAATCCACCGCGTAATTAGGGAGCGATCGACCCCCAGTTTCTTGGCTAGTTGGGCTTTAGACCAGCCTAGATTATCTAAGGCGATCGATAAATCTGCGCTTGTTAGTGCTTTTGAGCGTTCTAAGGCGCGCTGAATTGGCGTAAATGGTTCAGATTCTGAAGTTGCATCTGAGCCTAGGACTGCCCCTAATTTTTCCTGAATCAGAATTGTTGGCTGAATGATGACGATCGCCTTGAGCCAAATCGTTAACCAGTTGCGGGGACGTACTTTAGCCTGCTTAGAATTTTTATCGATACCCCATTCTGGTCTGATACAGTCTGGATATGTTTCTGGATCAAACTCAATTTGCCAGCCTAACTCATGAAGCGTCAGCAACGCATGATTCCACTGGCTAATCAATGCATTGCGCCGCTGCTTATTGGTTTGGAGCGCCATCATCAGCTCTTTGGGTTCCAATCGTTCTAGCAGTGTTCCAACTTCGTAACGACCATCACAACGAATCCGACTCATGATGGTTAGAAAGATAGCTAGTTTAGAAGCTAAGCGTTGACGATAAGGATTGATCTGCAACGTGCTTTTGGCTAAATATCCGTACTGACAAAGCGCTTGCTTGCCACCACTGAAATCCTTGGCATTGAGAAATTTCTCCGTCCAGCTACCAGGGCGGACTTTAATGTATAGCTCGTCAGGCTCTCCTGCTTCGTATTGGAGAGGGCCAGGCTGTTCGGTATCGACTGTGAGTGCCAACTGTCCGACACATTCTAGTTCTTCCAACATCCACATCGGTCCGCGCGCCACGTTATAGCGATTTGCGCCCACATTGATGTTGCTAATTAGCACCGATAGGCTACAAACTAGTTCGACTAAGTGGCTGATCTTCTTGAGCTTCTGTCCCAAGGTGATATCTGTGCGTTTATCCCAACCGAATAGCTTGATTAAGTCGGTTCCTCTCAGCCGAATTTGCTGTTCCCAAGGTTGCTCTGAATCCGTGGCGTAGGATGAGAAAATCAGCAGCACATAAGCCGCCTCTGGACCAAACTGCTGAATGATCTCCCATGCAGCTTTGCCCGGAACTAGCTCGATCTGGCGACTTGATGGACTCTGACGAACAATGTTGTGCTGAATAAACCCTTCTCCAACCAGCTTTTTCCAGTAGGGATATTCTCCATCCTCCCACTGATTGTTGATTAGTGCTTGTGCTCCTGTCAGAATTGGATAACCAGTGGCTACTTGTTCGATCTCTCGCCCTTGAAATAGAGCTGGGTCAGCCACAAACTCATCGGTTGAGCGAATTCCTAGTAGTTTTTCAACCTCATCAACTGAGAATCCAGATAGGTCAAGGTTGCCTAGCCACTCACTCGCCGTATAGAAAGCACAGGCACTGATAACGATTGATTCTTGCCAAGCTTCTTCTTCAGGTAAAGTGGGGTCTGCTTCTACAGATAACATGCCTGGGATTGAGCAATCTACTGGCATGCGTCTGTCTACTTTCCATTGCTCTAGCCGAGTTAGAATCCAATTGGCTCTTTGGCTCCAGAACTCTTCTTGTTTCAAAATAGCTCTGAATAGTTTTTCTAAACGAGCGATCGCTGGCTTTTGTAATGCGCCGATTTTTTCAGTTTCGTTGTAGAGGTTGATTAAGTCACTGGTGCCTTTACTCTTAGAACGGGTTTGGCGTAATCGATGCTGGTTGATGCCAGTCGCCACGTTGACTAATACCAGGTTGAGGAATGATTTGCCCTGACGTAGTTTCTCGGCGTACTCTGGTGCGGTGCTAATCTCCACAATGGCATGGGGACTAAGTGCAGCGCTGCTCTCCTCTAGGATGACCGTTGCGCTGTAAGAATGCTTATCTTCTTCGCGATTTGCTGCACTCATGGGCATGGCTTCACGGAGGCTGGTCAACATCCTTGTAAAACCTCATCAGTATAGCTGGTGAGCTTGTTGCCAATGGTCTTGCCTTAATCAACCAGTAAAGTTGTCAACACGATCGCATTGGATCAACTTAGTGTTTTGCTAGTTTGAAATCCCAAAACCCTTGTGCGTTGAGTAATCTGGCTTTTAGAACTCATGACTGATTGTTGCCAAAACCTCTAGAATCCCTTGACCAAAATCTCTAGAATCCCCTGACCAACTCTACTAACTTTGCTTAGATCGTCTTACTTCTGTGTGACAGTAGCAGCATGAATTTGCTGGAGAGCTTTTCCCTTGGCCTTTTTGCTTTAGGTTGATTTGGACTAAAAACAAAAATTTCTTTTGATAAAAGTTTACGTTCCCTTGTTGTTGACAGTGTTGCCAAAACCTCTAGAATCCCCCGACCATTGTCTTAAGTTTGGATCGTTTACGCGATCGCGCCCTACTTGGATTTCTCTCTTGAAGGCTGTTAGAGGTTTACTGAAGCAACTCTAAGGCTCAAAAAGTTGTTGACAATGTTGACAAGTGCTCTAGAATCCCCCGACTTCGCTTTCTCAGGAGTTGTTGACAATGTTGACAGCTGCTCTAGAATCCCCCGACTTGGTCTTTCTACTTCTTTCTGTTTTCGGAGCGAGGGCGATCGTTTTTCTTGTTGACAGTGTTGACAATCTCTCTAGAATGGCGCGACTTCAGCTCTAGAATCCCCTGACCAAGAAATTTTTTTAACTCTAGAATTTCCCGATTTATCTTTTTTGCAAACTCTTTCCAGCATTGGTCTTAGGCCTTGTTGACACCCTTAAGGGAAATGTGTTGACAAACCCCAGATCGCCAAAAAACACATGTTATATGTGCTCTATTCCAGTTCTTGTTAGGAACAGAGCAGTTTTGATATGCAGGTACAAGACTCTTTATGCTTTCAGGGGGTACGTGAATGGGACAGTGAATTTCTGGCACTTTTCCCCCACCGCTTCGATTACATTTATGCCCATCACCCAGAGTTTCAAGTTTCTCCGGTTTGGCAAACTGAGAGCCGCCACCCCCTATCGGATCGGCTGATTCAGCAGGCTGCTTGTCTCTATGGCGTACGGTTTGGTGCAGAGACTCAGTACTGCTTACTCGATATTGATATTGCCAGTCGCTACCACCCTAACCAAGATCCCTTGGCTATTGCTCGCTTGTTGGCCGCTCTGGAACCTCTAGGACTAGTTAGCTATCTTGCTTGTACTTCTAGTTATAGTGGGGGGCTGCATCTCTACTTCCCCTTTAAGCACCCCCAGAAGACTTGGCAGCTTGCGATCGCCCTCCAAACGCTCCTGGAGAACGCAGGTTTTAAGCCAACTTTAGGTCAACTAGAGCTTTTCCCTAATCCTAAGCTTTACAGCAGTGATGGCACGCCTAGTCTCTATGCTGCTCATCGGTTGCCGCTGCAAACAGGTTCCTATCTACTAAACCGTAGCTGGGAACCTGTTTACACTTGCCAAGCTACTTTTGTGCAGCAATGGCGATCGGCACAACATCATAACGATATTGATGCCCACAGTCTGCAACAGACGCTTAAAATCGCTCATCGTCAGCGCTATCACCTCTCTGGAAAAGCTGATAAATTCCTCAATGACCTGAACGCAGAGATCGAACCTGGCTGGACAGGCCGAGGACAAACTAACTACCTTTTAGGCCGTATTGCTCTACGTAGCTATATCTTTGGTCATCTTTTCTATGCTTCCCAGCCTTTAGAAGGTAAGGCTTTAGTAGATGACATTGTTCAAATTGCTAAATCGCTTCCGGGCTATCACGATTGGTGTCAACATCAGCATGAAATTGCCAGACGAGCTGAGGAATGGGCGCTTTGTGTAGAGAACAGCCGCTACTTTCACTTTGGTCAAGGCAAGCAGTCTTTAGTTGGTTCTGCTGATCACCTTATTACTGAGCAACTAGCTACTACAGAAGTTGTGCCTTGGAATCAGCAGCAACGAGAGGGGGCGAGAGAACGCATTAGAAGCGCGATCGCTGACCTACTGAACCAAAGTCAACTGCCAAGCAACACTACCGCCCGCTTTAAGGCACTCACAGAATACGGCATCGGTGGCAGCACTCTCTACCGCCATCGTGACCTTTGGCATCCAGATCACCTGGGGGAAAACCCCCCGTACCCCCCGACTTCATTAGATATATCGAGTGAGGATTGCTCTGGAACAGCATCCTCACTCAATAGCTCTACAAGCTTATTAGCTAGCAATGACCGTAATCCCTTTCCTGGCAAGCCCTCCAGCAATTTTCAGCCTTCAGAAAGTTCTGCTACGGGTCGTAATTCTAGTCTTAGCCAGTCAATGCCTGAGGCTGTTCTACTTGATGCTTCACTGGAGCAACCCAGCCTGCAGGGAGTCCGCTACATCCAGAAAGTTTTATTGGAGGTTAAAGAGCGGCTGAGAAGTCAGCAGAAGCCTCAATCTGGGTCTCAATCTATGTCTGGATCTCTTCCTTACCCAAAAGCTGATCAGACCGCTCACAGGCGCAAAATGGAGCAGTATTTAGCCTCTGGCGATCCAATCTTGATGGCTGAGGCTCGGCGATCGCTGCTAGCGACTCAGGAAGGGCTACCTAGGCAACTGTCACCTTCTAGGCAACCGGAGCAACAGGCGATCGCAGATGATTTCACAAATAATTCCGTAGATAATTCTGTAGATGATTTCACAGACTGGTCTGAGGTGCTAGCGCAAATTAGCATTCACCGACGGCGTTTAGGTTGGGCTGCGGCACAAGTCCAAACTGCACTGCAACAACTGTTTGGCAAAGCCAGCCAAGCTCTGCTAACAGATGCAGAACTGGCTGCGTGGTTGCATTGGTTACAGCAGCAGCCTCTGTCCTTCTCGGATTAATAACCCTGGATGATTGGACAAATCGTGGTTTCGGGGTTGGCGGGTCTGGTTTCCCAGCCAGAGAGTAAACCTTCTAACTCCAGCTTGAGAACTTGCAATTGCTGGATTTGCTGGTCAATTTCGGCCACTTTGTCTTTTAGTTTGACTTTGACGTGATCGCAAGGTAATTCTCCTTGATCATGCACATCTAGAAACTCTTTAATCTCTGCCAAACTCAATCCCAGCTTCTGCGCCCGTTTGATGAAGCTCAAGCGGGTGAAGATTCCCGGATCGAAAAGGCGATAGCCTCCCTCAGTTCTGCCGATAGTTTTGAGCAGTCCTAGCTCTTCGTAATACCGAATGGTTTTAATTGGCACACCGCTAGCTTTGGCAACGGAACCAATCTGTTTTCCTGCTTCTTGAGCTATCATGGCTAATCTCCCAGGGTCTAATCTCCCAGTTGCCTATAATCCACTACTTTGATCTTAGATGCTCGATTTTCGCACTTCCACCACGCCTCGGAACATATTCATGCCGCAGGTGAACTCATATCTGCCTGGTTTGTCTGGGGTAAACTCGATCGCGGTGGTTTGATGCAGTAGTAAAGCTTGGGCAATGTGAAAGTCAGGAAATCGGACTTCTTCAAGACAACTGCTAGGGTCTTGGCGATCGAAATTTAAGCGTACGGGTTGCCCTGCTTGCACCACAATTTGGCTGGGTTCATAACCACCATCTACGGTAATCGTGACTTCCTGAACTCCCGCCTGTGTAGTGGCTTGGCGGGATTTAGGTTTACTGAGCAGGAACCACCATAACTCCAGACCCACTAATCCCAGCCCCCCCGCAGTCACTGCTCCTTTTAGCCACAAGGGTTGCTCAATCCGTTGGAATTGTCCTGTTTGCTCGGTTGCATGCCCCGTTTCGTGAGTCACTTGTGGCATTACTTGCGTTACTACTGGCCTAGAAGCTATCTCTGCCACTACTGGCCCAGAGGTCATGCTCAACAACAATCCCCAACCTAGGATGCTACCGAGTAGTGGTGTTTTGTTGATAATGCTCATCTCGGAAGAACCTCCTACCCCGCCAAGTGTTTAGGGCTGAAATGACGCAACCGCAGGGCATTAGTTACGACTGAAACCGAGCTAAATGCCATTGCCGCACCCGCAATGATCGGGCTTAAGAGCCAGCCGAAGACAGGGTAGAGAATGCCAGCAGCGATCGGAATCCCCGCCACGTTATAGATGAAGGCAAAGAACAGGTTTTGCTTGATGTTGCGAATCGTGGCTCGACTAAGTTGGATGGCAGTGACAATGCCTTGCAAGTCCCCAGAGATCAGTGTGATATCACTCGCCGCGATCGCCACATCGGTTCCTGTGCCAATGGCGATCCCTACATCGGCTTGAGCCAGCGCAGGCGCATCGTTAATGCCATCACCTACCATCGCTACCACTTTACCTTCTGCCTGAATTGTGGCTACGGTTGCCGCTTTTTGGTCAGGGCGAACTTCGGCAAAGATCCGCTGAATCCCCACTTCACGAGCGATCACATTAGCGGTGCGTTGGTTGTCACCTGTCAGCATCACCACTTCCAACCCCATCTTCTGCAAAGCCTGAATGGCATTGATTGAAGAAGGTTTTACAGCATCAGCAATCCCCATAATTCCCTCAGCTTTACCGTCCACAGCTATCCAGATTACAGTTTTGCCAAGATATTCCAGTCTGTCCCAATGCGGTTGGAGAGCGCTGGTATTAATACCTAGCTCATGCATCCAACGGTATGTACCAATCTGTACTAATTGGCTGGAGACATAACCTTGCACCCCACTCCCAGCGATCGCCTCAAACTCCTGCGGATGTGTCAACTCAACTCCCTGAGCCTGGGCATATTGCACCACAGCTTCTGCCAAAGGATGTTCGGAGTTGCGTTCAATGGATGCGGCTAGACACAACAGGTTTAGCTCGTTATGGTTGGCTGTCCCCTTTGTGGTCACATAGTCTGTGACAGTGGGCTTGCCTTGCGTAATCGTGCCTGTTTTATCCAGAACAATCGTTTGCAGCTTATGGGCCAGTTCCAGACTTTCTGCTCCTTTGATCAAGATGCCATTCTCCGCCCCTTTGCCTGTGCCAACCATGATTGAAGTCGGAGTTGCCAAACCCAGCGCACAAGGACAGGCAATAATCAGCACGCCCACTGTGGTAATCAACGCCATCGTCACGTTGCCCATGATGTTGAACCAGACAATGAACGTGAGGATGGCGATCGCAATGACCGCTGGGACAAACCATCGAGTCACTTGGTCGGCTAATCGCTGAATCGGGGCTTTCGACCCCTGAGCCTGCTGCACCAGCTTCACGATTTGGGCTAAAAAAGTATCTTTGCCGACTCTGGTGGCTCGAAACTTAAAGCTACCTGTTTTGTTGATTGTCGCCCCAATGACTTCATCTCCTGCTTGCTTCTTCACCGCCACGCTCTCACCTGTGACCATTGCCTCATCGATGGTGGAAGCACCTTCCACAATTTCTCCATCCACCGGAATGTTTTCACCAGGACGCACCAGAATGATGTCGTTTACTTTAACTTCAGCAATGGGAATGTCTACTTCGCGATCGCCTCGGCTCACCCGGGCGGTTTTTGCCTGCAAGCCCATCAGCTTCCGGATTGCCTCAGAGGTTTGCCCCCTAGCGCGATTTTCTAGTAAGCGCCCTAACAGAAGCAACGCGATGATCACAGCCGCCGCTTCAAAGTACACATCTGGTTGCAGTCCTTGAGCAATGAACCACTGCGGCAGCAAGGTAGGCAACAGAGAGTAGAGGTAAGCAGTCCCCGTTCCCACAGCGACTAATGTATCCATTGTGGCGGTGTGTCGCTTCACCGCCTTCCAGGCATTGATGAAAAATGAATTGCCTGCCCAAAACATTACCGGAGCAGTCAGCACCAACTGGAGCCAGGGGTGGTGCAGCCACATGGGGATGAATGAAATCTGTAACCCTGTCATCGCAGGCAAGGAGCCGATGACTAAGATGGCGCTAATAATGCCGCTGACTGTGACTTTGCGAGTTAGCTTGCGGTTTTCTGCCTGACGCTCTCGGCGTTCGACATCATCTGGCTCGAAGACATCCTCGGACAGAGGTTGCGCCGCATAGCCCGCAGCAGCGACTGCCTCCTGAATTGCTGCCACATCAGTTTTTTTGAGGTCATAGGTGACGCTGGCTTGCTCGATCCCAAAGTTGACGTTGCAAGCCTCAACTCCCGGTACAGAGCGAATGGCATCTTCAATGTTGTTAGCGCAAGCAGCACAACTCATGCCCCGCAATTTGAGTGTGGTGTTCTCCATATCGGCTCCTCCTGCCCTAATCTGAGATAGTGTAACCAGCCGTTGTGATGGCAGCTCGGATCGCTGCTTCTGCCGCCTGAGTCTCAATGTCAACAAATTTGGTTTTGGGATCTGCCTGGACCGTAGCGGTAGGATCAATTGCTTTTACAGCCTTCGCGATCGCCTCGCTACAAGCAGAGCAAGCCATATTGGGAACTTTCAGTTGCAGTGTCATGGGTCAAATCCTCGTTAGTTGATCTGACTCTATCCTGCATCCTCCAGCCCACTGGAGAGTCAAGAGGCGTTGGCAAAAAATTTATAGAGACTTTGAGGCGGATTTGAAGCGAGCTAAAATTTGCCACAAAGACTAAGCTGAGACTCCACAGAACTAGTGCGTGGATTGCTACTGAGCGGCTAGCGGTAATGTAAACCAGAAGGTTGTTCCTGCCCCAGGAAGGCTGGTAACCCCAATTTCTCCGCCATGTGCTTGGATAATTTGGCGGCATAAGTAAAGTCCTAAGCCAATCCCGATTGAGCGGGTCCGATCGCCCCGGACATAGCGCTCAAACAGGCGATCGCGTTGGGCTTGGTTGATCCCGATGCCGTTATCCTGAACGGTGCAGTAAATCATATCTAACTTAGTTTCTGGAGTGGTGGCTGCCTCCGCGTCGGAAGTCAGACTCGACTCACTCATGTCCTTGCTGACGTCAGACTGGGTTGCACCCGAGAGAGTGGCATTAACTGTTAGACTCAGCCCCGCAGGATTATGGTTGAGGGCGTTGGTGAGGAGGTTTTCAAACACCCGTCTGAGTTGCAAAGGATCAGCGGCGGCAGAAAGTAGCTCTGGCGCAATCCGATTAGTCAGGGTGGCCCCATTCTTGGCTAGCAATGGCTCCAAGTCTTCAGTCAGCCCCTGCACGAATGAATGCAAGTTAATCGGCTCTGGTTGTAGCACCAGACTACCCGCTGCACTAAAATGAGCATCTAGAAGCAGGTTGAGCAGGCTCAGTTGGCGATCGCTACTTTGGATCATGCGCTGCAAAACAGACTGAGAAATAGAAACCGTTGCTTCAGCTTGCTTCTGAGCTTTTTGCTGCAAATTTTCTAGGACTAACAAGGTGCCCACGATAGGTGTGCGGAGGTCATGAGAAATGGCGTGCAAAAACTCTTCTTTGAGTTGATTCAGTTCTTGCAATTCCACCATTTTTTGCTGCAATTGCAGATTCTGAGTTTGGAGTTGCTGTTGTAATCGACGGACGGTGAGGTGAGTTTCAATCCGAGCTAGCACTTCTTCAATTTGGAACGGTTTGACAATATAGTCCACCCCACCCACAGCAAAGGCTTGTACTTTATCTAAAACGTCCTCTAGGGCACTAATAAAGATCACTGGGATGTCACGGCTTTGGTCGTCCGCTTTGAGTTGCTGGCAGACCTCATAGCCGTTCATTTGGGGCATGTTGATGTCTAGCAAAATCAGATCGGGTGGTTCCGCGCCGACTCCCATTAACGCCATCGCCCCATTAATGACACTGCGGACCTCATATCCCTGCCCCGTTAGCATGGTGGATAAAAGGCGCAGGTTGTCTGGTGTGTCATCCACGATGAGGATATTTCCTCGAGAAGCATCAGGTTGCATGCAGTCAGCGATTTAGCTTGATCAAGTAAGAGATGCTGAAAATCTTACAGTGAATTGCACCCAGTCTCTAGTTAATCAAAGATTCAGTTAACTCCACCAAGATGTCGAAGCGATAGTGCTTGACGAGATCTTTCAAGCTGTTAGCCAATCGGCTATGGTTTTGCGGAATCTGTTCCAGCAGTTGTAGCACTAAATTGGCATTGACTCTAGTTGCGGCTGCGTGTAATTCGACAATCCAGGCCAGCGGCATTATCCTCAAATCCTCACATTTGACGTTTTGAATCCGAGGTAGCGGGCTGCTCGTAGATCGAGCCCCGATCGCGGCAAAGCGTTTTGCCAACTCTGCATCGGTTTTTGCGGGTTCATAGAGATACTCGACTCCTAAATAAGCAGCAATTTTGTCAAAAATTACTTGTTCTCGGAATGGCTTGCGGACGAGGTCATCACAGCCTGAAGCCAAGATCGTGGCTCTTTGTTCTTCAAAGGCGCTGGCGGTTAAGGCGATGATCACGGTTCTATGGGCTCTAGCAGGGGCGGTGGCTTCTAAGCGGCGAATTTGGCGAGTGGCTTCATAGCCATCCATCACAGGCATCCGCATATCCATCCAAATTAGGTGGGGTTGCCAGCTTTGCCATTGGGCGATCGCTTCTTGTCCATTGGTTGCTAGGGCCGTCTCAAAACCCACCATTTGTAAAAGTTGCTCGATGAATTTGCAGTTCTCTGGGCGATCGTCTACGACTAGAACTCGATAAGTTGGTTGGTTGGGAGCTAACCGGAGGACTCGGCCTCTAGCACTCGCTTGAGCTGATTCTACAGGTAAAGCGGCCAGGGTAAGCGGCACCCAAAACTGGAAGTTTGACCCCTGCGCAATGGTGCTGCTGACGGTCAGTTCACCCCCCATCAACTGCACAAATTGGCGGCTAATTGTTAACCCCAGTCCCGTGCCTTCCCTGGCTTGAGTTCCACTAGTGGTTTGCACAAAGGGTTGAAACAGGCTGTCTATCTCTTCCGGCGCGATGCCACTTCCGGTGTCTTCAACGGCTACACAGAGGTGATAGCTAACTTCCGCAGCTCGGTTTTCGGTTTGAATGCTGGCTCGTAGCCGCACCTCACCCCTGTCTGTGAACTTCACGGCATTACTTAAAAGATTGATCAAAACTTGGCGGAGTTTGCCTTCATCTATCAAGACGTAGGGAGGCAAATCAGGTGCAAGTTCAAATTGCAGAGACAGTTGCTTCGCTTCGGCTCGGATTTGAAACATCTCCTGAAGCGTGTAGAGTAGCTGATGCAAGTTGAAGGCTGTAGGATGCAAAGTCATCCGTCCCGCTTCGATCTTGGACATCTCTAGTACATCATTAATCAGGTTGAGCAAATGTTCTCCACTACGATTAATGATTTCTAGGGATTCTTCTTGCTGATCTGTTAGGGCAGGGTCACGCTCCATCAATTGAGTAAAGCCGAGGATGGCGTTCAGGGGCGTTCGCAACTCATGGCTCATATTAGCTAAAAAGATGCTCTTGGAGCGGTTGGCAGCTTCCGCAGCTTCTTTGGCAATGCGTAGCGCTTCCTCGGCTTGATGTCGCGCCCGCCCAATGGCAATCAGCTCGCCTACCAATTTCAGGAGGCTCAATTCCTCTTGGCTCCAAGTTTTAGGGCTATGAACCACATCCATCCCTAGAAAACCTACGACTTTATCGGCGTGAGACATGGGAACTGCCACCAGCGACTGCACAGACTCATGCTCAAACAAACGCCTCTCTGGCATTTCTGGTGAGAGCTGAGCCAGATTGGGAATGTGAACTACATTGCCGCTCAAGATCAGACGATGGAAACGCAGAAACATTTCTACTGGATTTTCTCTGACCTCAAGCGTCAAGGGCAGAACTCCGGGCGCACACCACTCATGGACAATCTGGGCGATCGCTTGATCCGGAGAGTACTCAAAAATGCAACTCCGCTCCGCTCCAAAAAATTGCGCGATCGCCTGCAAGCTGAAATCAACGGCTATCTCTAAGCCTTGGTCAATAAACTGCCGAGAAATGCTGCTGAGTAAGCTTTCTACTTGGGCTCGATACTGCACGGCCTCATCCGCTTGCTTGCGTTCTAGCTCTGCACCTGCACGAGCTGCAAAAATCCGCATGATCAGCTCTCGTCCTGCATCGGGTGACATTGGTTTCACATCCATCACCCCCAAAATGCCTAGGATATCTCCTGCTGCATCGACTAACGGAATCCCTAAGTAGCTCTCAACTGCGATCGCGGTGAAGTCGGAAATGCTGGGGAAAAGGGTTGGCAAGTCTTCCGAGTAATAGCAAACTTGGCCTTTAATCACCTGGCCGCAGGGCAAATTCTCTGTGTTGTACTCGAAGTTCTCGCCAATTTTGCTATCTCCCCACACTGCCAAAGTACAGGCTTTGGTTTTGTTTGCATTGATGAAGCGGCTGACAAAGGCGTAACGGACTTGCAGCACCTCCGCTAGGTAGCGCACACAAGACTGAAAGAATTCATCTCCTGTTTTGGCTGCCGTTCCTTCCACAATCAAGCGCAGCGCTTCTTCTCGTTGTTTGCGATCGGTGATATCCTCCATGACAAAATCGAGATAGTTTTCTGCCGGGTTCAGACGGAAGGATAGTAGAACCCAGATTATGGTTCCACTACGCTGACGCAATTCAAGTTCAAAGTTTTTTACTTCTCCATATTGCTGAACGATGTCTGCAATACGCTGGCTATCATCCGGATTAACGTAAACAAATTCTGGAGAGAGCGGCGTACCAATCACCTCAGCGACAGAAGCATATCCAAGCATTTCCGCACAGCGTTGATTGGCCTCTAAAATACCTCCCACTTCTAAACGAGCGCGACCAATCCCCACCTGAGAGTTCTCAAAAATATTGCGGTATTTAACCTCACTTTCTCGCAGTGCTTCCTCAGCTTGCTTGCGCTCAGTAACATCGTGAGCAATTCCCAAAATAGTGATCTGGCCGTTGGAGTCTTCAATAGGTGAGATATTGGCGGTAAACCAATGCCAACTGCCATCTTTATGACGCGCTCTGAGTTCTATGCCCGACTGCTTTTCTCGAAATTCGGCAGCTCTGCGCGTCGAGGCCAAAGGTACATGAAGATCTTCAAGATGGACAAGTTCAGCAACCGAGCGGCCTTCCATCTCTGAGACGCTATAACCCAAAATAGCAGTGACGTTAGGAGAGATATAAGTAATCACACCCTCTAGATTATGCAAGAAGATAATGTCATTGGCATTCTCCACAATATTACGGAACTTTAGTTCACTCTGCTGAAGTGCTTCTTCTACCCGTTTGCGTTCATTAATGTCACGAGCTACACCAATAATGATTAACCGACCATTTGTATCTCTTGAAGCAACTAGATTAGTAACTAGCCAGGAATAGGTGCCATCTTTGCATTTAGCTCGATATTCGATTTCTGAAAGTGTCTCGCCTGTTGCAACGACATGGCCAACTGCGCTGACACATCGGTCTAAATCATCAGGATAAATGAAAGGCGTAAAGGACTTCCCTTCTAGCTCGATGGGTTCATAACCCATGATGTTACGCAAGTTGGGCGAAAGATAAGAAAAGGTACCTTCATCATTAAGCACATAGAGAGTGTCATGAGCATTCTCGACAATGGTGCGAAACTTAAACTCGCTCTCCTCTAAAGCAGCTTCCATTCGCTTGCGCTCAGTGGCATTGGTGCCAACCGAGAGGATTTCTACCAAATTCCCCTGCTCATCTAGAATCGGCTTATTAGCCCAAACAATCCAGACGCGATCGCCGTTCTTGCACAGGTTTTCATTCTCATTCAGGAGATAGTTTTCTGGGTGCAGACAAATATCTACCATCAACGCTTGTAAGTCGCGCCCAGAGGTTTCGGTCTCCGGAACAATCGTGCCAACCACATTGCAACCGATGATCTCATGGCTCTCGAAGCCAAGCAAACGCTGGCCGTAATCATTCATGAACAGGATGTCACCATTGGTATCCCAGCGTAGAATGATGCAGTTGGCTGTCTGCACTAAATCTCGATACTGAAGTTCACTGGCTCGGAGGGCGGCTTCGGCTCGCTTCAGTTCGCTGATGTCTCGCCCTAAAACCACTAAGCCTTTGCGCTCCCCATCTGGATCAAATAAAGGCACCTTAATAAGGTCAAGAATCTTCACTGTGCCATCAGCGCGAAGACAGATCTCCTCGATGCGCTGAATTGCTTGGAGTTGCCAAGCTTCTTGATCGGTCAGGTGGCAAGTACTGAGAATGTCTCCATAAGAGTGACTGAATTGAGCCAACTCAGCATCTGTTTTACCTTTATACTCCAGTTCTTTGAGTTCAAAGAAGTCTAGGTTAGCTTGATTAGATTCTAGCCAGCGTCCTTCCCCATCCTTAAAGCAGATAATATCGGGTGTGGCGTTAATCAGAGTTCGGAGCCGTTCTTCACTTTCTCGCAGTGCTGCTTCAGTTTGCTTGCGAACGACTTCTTCGCGCTTCGCTTCGCTAATGTCTCGGAAATAAAAGACTCTGCCGTAGTAATGGCCTTGGGGCGATCGCGCTGCAATAGAATAGCGCTCTAAAATGCGCCCATCCTTCAGTGAAATCTCATCGTAAGTGATTTCTTCTATATGTTGGTAGAGGTAGTCAATTTGTGCTCGAAACACCTCAGGCTGTTCTACTTTATCAATAACGAGTTCTATTAATTGACCGGAATGCTGGTTTTGCATCGCTAGTTCTGGAATTCGCCATAGCTGACAGAACCGCTGATTGTAAGAAACGATGGAGCGGTTTTCATCAACTACCAAAATCCCATCGAGGGCAGCTTCTTGTTGGGCTTTCAATAGAGCGTTACTGCAGCGTAACTCGGCGGTCCGATTCTCAACTTCTTGCTCCAAATTCGCGTTGAGTGCTGCCAATTGTTGAAACAGTTTCGCCTGCTGAATGGCGATCGCTACCTGATTGCCCAGTTGTTCTAGCAGCTCAATCTCAAACGGTTGCCACTCACGAGTTTCCGAACACTGGTCAGCCATGAGGATCCAGAAGCCGCGATCGCCATCATAGGTACTCGATGAGCAGGTGCTAGATGCGGGTAGATGGGTAGCTTGAAACGGTTGATCTAGCTTGATCGGCACGCCTAAAGAAGCTTTGATCTGGCATCGTTCTAACAAAAGCTGACTGGCGCTATCAGAAAGTTTCAGTTCAGATATATCACTGATCGCCAGAATGCCTGACTCAAACCTTGCCAGCATTTCTTGGCTAAACGTGACATCAGTAATCGTTGTGCCTAAAAGAGAATGCCAGTTAGGGAGAACCGATTCTGCCACTATCTTCGTTTGCCAATCGTCCGTAATAAAGCAAAGACAAACGCGATCGGCTTCTAGAAACTGCTGTACTTCTACGACCGTCGTATTGAGAATTTGCTCTAAATCGAGGGATTGCCGAATCCGTAGAGCAATCTCACCCACAATATGGCCTTGCTGGTTCGCTAGATGTAATTGAGCTTCAAGCTGCTTATACTCACTTTTTAGCTTGGAGTACGCTGCTTCTCTAGCTTGCTGATCCTGCTGAAGACGTTGGACTTCCTGTTGCAGTTCTGCGATCGCGGCATGGAGTTGGGCTGGTGTGGCTGGGTTTCCTGGGGTGTTCATAGATTCTTTCAGGCTTCAATCCGTGCTTCCAATTGTCCTATCCGCTTCAGTAACCCTTCAACCAAGGCAATGATCGCACTTCCCCTTGTCGGTAACCGCACGAATCTCTGCTCGGCTGACTGTCTTGTTAGGCTTAGATCGGCTCACCAGATTTTGCCTCTATTAGACTTGAATATTTTAGACCCTATCTTATCCTTACTCACGCCCCTTCAATCGTCACGAAAACTTAATTCTGAGTAGTCACGATAGCTTTAACTCATATCCTCGTTGATGATTTTTCCTCTCGTGGTTTTAATCTGCGATCGCTTGGTTTTACTATCCAATCGTTTGCGTTGAGAACTCCGGGTAGGTTTGCTAGGTTTTCGGGGTTTGGGTAGGGCGATCGCACTTTTAATTAGGGCTTGCAGCCGTTCTAGAGCTTCCTCTCGATTTTGCTCTTGGCTACGATGCTCCTGAGCTTTGATCACAATGACCCCATCTTTGGTGAGCCGCTGGTCATTTAGTTGCAATAGCCGCTCTTTGTAGCGATCGGGTAATGAAGAAGCCAGGATATCAAAGCGCAAGTGAATCGCAGTCGCCACTTTGTTGACGTTTTGCCCACCTGCCCCCTGAGAACGAACAGCACTCATCTCGATCTCTTGCTCAGGGATACTCACGGTATTAGTGATTTGCAGCATGACTCAGCTTTGCTCTAAAACGTTTAAGGCTGGATTGCAGCCCGTTCTTTATTTTTGATCAAAATTTCCGCTAGCGCGCTGGGACGAAACAGACCCGATTCCACACAACCGACTTTCTGGGCGGAAAACTTAGTGCAGAGATCGTTCCAGGCTCAGTAGATCGAAAATCTTTCAAGAAAAGGATAAGGTCAGGCTAGAAGCATTGAAAATTAGCCATGACCCCTACCCCATCTTCATTATCTACAACTCCTGCTCTCACTGACCAAACTACTCTCAAAGCCGCCCTCAATTGTCTACTCGACCATGTAGCCCTTGATATGCAGGGAGGCTACAGCCTCCAAGAATTATTCGAACTGCTGCGCGCTGCCAGTCGCGGCGATAGCATTGAACACACGGCTCGTTGTTTGCAAAACGCTCCTAGCGGCAATGGCATTCGCTATCACCTGGATAAGCTGAGCGACATGGTCGCGCTGGAAGCTCAACTCAAGAGTGCATCCCAATTTTGCGATGAGTATTAGTGCTTAGAAATGTGTTTGGAAGACAACGCTAAACTTTGAGGATAAAACCTTTCCCCGACCACAAGACGTTGGCAGGGATTGAGGTGGCAGTGCGAGGGCATCTGCTCAAACACGTCAGCCCAGAGATCGGGAATTTTTTATTGCAACAAGCAGTGCCACCACGAGTGGACGAAAGCGCAGCCTCGACAGTATCCTCGGACGACTGCGGGTGAGTGAGAAACAAGCTCAACTTCTGGATGTGAAGGCCTACACCCGCTGGAGTCCTTACTCTGGAGCAGTGCTGTTTGTTGGTGAGTGCCAACGAGTCGTATGAGCGAGCGGCAGAAGACATCGAAGTGTTGACTGGGATAAAGGTTTATCACAGCACTCAACAACGCTTATGCATCGTCAAACCTTCGAGTTGCCGCAAGTCGAAGGCATGGTTGGGAAATGAGTGTCGACGGCGGCAAAGTGCAGTTGCGAACCCCCCAAGGACAACCCAGTGAATGGCGAGATTACAAAGGGGTAAATTTGCACGAACATGGAGTTGCTGCGTTCTTCCAGCACAACGAGCATTTAGTCAATTGGGTCAATGCTCAGCCTTTGCCTACCCCGTTAACTTGCCTAGGAGATGAGCATGATGGGATCTGGAACATTTATGCCCAGATTGGCACCACGCTCCAAAGATGGGAGATTTTGGATTGGTATCACCTCATCGAGAATTTGGGCAAGGTGGGCGGTTCTGAGCAACGCTTAGCTGCCGTGGAAGCCTGCTTGTGGTAAGGCGATGTCGAGCGAGCGATTGCACTGTTGGATGATTGGCAATACGAGCGAGCTATTACGTTCATTGGCTATCTCACCAAGCATCGACAACGCATCGTCAACTATGGCTATTATCAAGCTGAAAGCATCTCTATTGGGTCCGGTGCGATTGAATCGACTGTCAAACAAGTCGGGCGGCGCATCAAGATATCGGGGGCGCAGTGGCAAAAAGACAATGTGCCATAGGTGCTGATGCAGCGCTGTGCTTACCTGAATGGGCAATTCTCAGCTTAGTCCTACAAAATTGGGATGCACTCCGGCTTTACCTGTACCGAGGGTTTTATAGTGTACCTGTCATCCGTTGGCTGAAGGCATTGCAGATTCCCTTCCCGATGCCTGCGGTGATTCGGGGCAAAACTGGAGGAACACGTCAACTGCTAATCCTTCTTTTGTTACTTTGGTGAGGAAAAATTAACTTGGGGGCGTTGCTGAAAGAGTAATGCTGGCTTTGGCACAATGAAGGTATGAAATGTCCTCAATGTCACTCCACTCACACGGCTAAAAACGGTCACCGTCGCGGCAGACAGTGCTATCAGTGCAAGCAGTGTGGTCGCCAATTTCTCGAGTCTTACCGTCCTTGGGCTTACTCCGATGACATCAAGCAACTGTGCATCAAAATGTATCTCAATGGCAT
>NZ_JACJPK010000021.1:0-30361 GCF_014696035.1 Trichocoleus sp. FACHB-262
AGTCTGCCTGAGTGAAGTAGTTATTGCTCTGCTCCTTGAGGAAGTCGCGCAAAAGCGAAGGTTGTTACAGAAGCAAGGATGGGAGGTTCACATCACAAGGTGCAAGATGTGAGTCAAGAGACCAAGCCACCCAATGGATTGATGGGCTGTAGAATCTCCTAAACGGGATAGTGTGAGAAACACTTCGCCAATGTCATCCCCGTTGCATTCCAGAACCAAGCTTTTGTACGGGCGCAATGCACCAGTGAGAGAACGGTCTTAACTGTCAAGGCACCTCCTCAC
The DNA here is from genome assembly GCF_014696035.1 of Trichocoleus sp. FACHB-262. Taxonomy (NCBI): domain Bacteria; kingdom Bacillati; phylum Cyanobacteriota; class Cyanophyceae; order Leptolyngbyales; family Trichocoleusaceae; genus Trichocoleus; species Trichocoleus sp. FACHB-262. The sequence continues at coordinate 283 of NZ_JACJPK010000021.1, forward strand.
TCTAGACAAATGACCTCAGGCCAACTGCATTTCTTTTGACCATTTCGAGCCCAGTTGCTCGTAGATAGCTTCTGTCACTCTAGCGAGAGAATAACTGAAAGCTCAAAAATTCCTTGAGCACTGCTTGGGTGAATTAGTGAAAACACTGCTTCAACAGCACTGCTATTTATTGTTTTTCTAGAATGATAGAAGAGGGATAAGTGCAGAGTCTGCATTCCGTAGATCATGCTTGAGGATATGAGCCTTTCTACTTTACCGAACCACTACGCTTTGATGCACTACCAATTTAAGTGAATGGTTGCAATCTGCTTCTAATAGTAAAGGTACACAAACGGGGGATGATAAAATGATTGGCGATCGAGTATAGTTCTGAATAATTGCAATGGCTAAATCAAGCTTTACTCTTTTTAGAATTGCCTGATTATGATAAGAAATTTGAAGGATTGATTAATCAATTCTTTAGATTTAGATTGGGGTTTAAGCAGTTGAGTTCAAAGGATTTTTAACGTTTTTCAGGTGCGATTTGTCCTCCTCTCTATCTGTAACTATTCATTACGAGATGCAACGTTAATAAAACGCTAAAAGAACTATATTTGCGTTATGAGTAGAACAATGAAATGCACTCATTTAAAGCCGCCGCTGCCCGGTTGGCAATAATTTTGCTGGGTTCTTGTTCTATCGCTCATCCTAATCTATCTACAGACCGCCTGTGATGCCAATCCAAATGCGATCGATAGCAGCCAGGAGTCAAGCATGACTGTACTTCACGTTGCTTTGCAAGATGGCTTTGTCAACGATAAGGTGATCATTTTAGTGAATGGTGAGGAAGTATTTCATCAGTCCGATATCAAAACAAAATTTCAAATTGGATTGGCGAAATCTTTTGAGGTTCCGGTTTCGTCAGGTTCGGCACGTATCCAAGTCCAAATACCATCAAAAAGTTTATCAGAAACTGTCGATCTGGAAATTCAAGAGTCTCCCTTGTATTTAGGAGTGTCCGTCACGCCCGATCGCCAAATCAGCCTTCAGGTTTCGCAAGAACCCTTTCGCTATATGTGAAGTTTTACAGACTTGTAATTTACAGGTTGATCAGTGGTTTAGGAAGTAATCAGCTCAGTTCTAACTTAGCCTTTGGTCAATTGTTCTGGCTGTTGTTTAACAACAGAACCCTCAAGTTCAGTGTATCCAAACGTTAATATCAACCCAATTTCATCAGGAGAAAGCCCCATGAACGAACAAGAGTTGATGGCAGAAGCACTCACTCAAATGCAGAATTTTGCAGGAGATTTGACTCAGATAGAACGTTTACCCATGAATCTTCCATTGTTGCCTGCTGCTAGCGGACTCTACGAGTGGAATCCCCGTGTACGATATCCCCGTCCTATCCCAGATCCGTCCCCTCTGCCGATTCCTGGTCCCTTGCCCGGTCCTTCTCCCATCCCATCCGCCGCCGATAAGCTGGAGTCGGCCAGTATGCCGTGGTGGCTTTCTCGGGAAGAATTGCGACTAGATGTGGATGGACGCTATCCCCAAATGATTGCCAGCGGTACCGTCTTTCGGTCACTTTCGACCCGAATTCACTGGATTGCCAACTTGATGGCCATGAGTGCAAACACTTGGCGAGGTGCCATTTGGTATAAGGATGGCGATGCGGCTAGCCTTCCCTACACTAATGTTGAAATTGAAGTTGTCCGCAGTCGGTACCCCAATCAACGCAGTGCAACGGTTACCTTCACAGGCAATGGTGCACCCGATCGCGTCCGCACATTTCGGTACAAGTCTGCGTACTTCCATGAGGTGGAATTTGAGTTTGATGCCGTAGAAGGCACTACAGCTGCGACCAGTATCAATACATTTGACCATCCCAATCGTCCTGCAACCCTACCCAATGAAACCGTCACGATTCAGGATGTGTTTGGTCGGGCAGGCTTCCGGGTTAGAACCTCCAACGGCGGAAATGCTGTCCCGCTCAACGGTGCTGGATGGGATAGACGCTGGAGCAATTCCGAAATGCATGATGCCATGCAGACTTACTGGTCACGCTATGCAGACGGACCTCAGTGGGCCATGTGGGTCTTCTTTGCGGCAATCCATGAAGAAGGCGAAAGTCTGGGCGGTATTATGTTCGATGATATTGGACCGAACCATCGTCAGGGTACTGCGATCTTCAACGATACGTTTATTGCCGATCCGCCACCTGGTGATCCTGCTCCTCAGTCCTGGGTGCAGCGGATGCGCTTTTGGACGGCTTGCCATGAAATGGGACATGCCTTTAATCTGGCTCACTCCTGGCAAAAACAGCATTCTCCAGAGTGGGGCAAGGCCTGGATTCCGTTGGCTAACGAACCCGAAGCTCGTAGCTTCATGAACTATCCGTTCAACGTGGCTGGTGGGCAAACAGCTTTCTTCCGCGACTTTGAGTACCGCTTCAGCGATGGCGAACTCTTGTTTATGCGTCATGCGCCCGCAAAATTCGTTCAGATGGGAAATGCCAACTGGTTTGATGATCACGGCTTCGAGCAAGCTGTTGTTTCACCAGAGCCAGACCTGAAGCTGGAGCTACGCACCAACAGACAGAAGAACATATTTGAGTTTTTGGAGCCCGTTGTCCTGGAGTTGAAGTTGACCAATATTTCTAACCAACCTCAGCTCATTCACAACAACATCCTGTCGCAGCTTGATCACATGACCGTGATCATTAAGAAGAAAGGGAAAGCTGCACGTCAATTTATTCCCTTTGCTCAATATTGCTGGAAGACCGATGTGAAGGCTCTGATGCCCGGTGAATCGATGTATGATTCCTTGTTTGTATCAGTCGGGCAGAATGGTTGGGATCTATCGGAACCCGGATACTACACCGTTCAGATTGCTCTACATATGGATGAGGAGCCTGGAGAAGAAGATGTAGTCTCTAATCCTCTGGTCATTCGGATTGCGCCGCCGCGCGGCTATGACGAAGAATTTATTGCACAGGATTTCTTCTCGAAGGAAGTCGGTCGTATTCTGACGTTTGACGGGAGCCGCTTCTTGGATAAGGGAAATGATATCCTCCACGAGGTGACGGAGCGATTGAGCGATCGCCGTGTGGCGATTCATGCCCACGTTGCCTTGGCCAGTGCTCTATCTCAGGACTACAAACAACTGGAGATCAAAGATGACCAACTGCAAATTCAGGTTGCGCCTGCCAAGGTAGAGGAAGCCCGTCAAAAGTTTGCGGCGGCCCTCACCGATGAAAAACAGACTGCAGCCGAGTCTCTGGGACACATTGACTACAAATACTATGTCGATCGCTTTAGCGATTGGCTGGCTCAGCAGGGTGATCCCCAGGCGGCCGCAGAAACGCAGAACGAACTGCTACAGGTGTTGCGCGATCGCAATGTGATTCAGCGCGTCCTGGAAACCGTGAAAGATAAGCGCGACGAATATCAGCAGCAGAAGTAGCGCTCTCCTACGGTGACAGATTCCCCAAGTTCCCCTTAAAAAGGAAGAAGCCTAACAGGCTCCCAAGGAGGTTTGGGGATTTTCTTAAGCCAGGCAGGACTTACGCAAAACTCACTTGAACGGACAGATGCTTGGCGTTGCTGAAGAGTAATGGTTTTTCCACGAAGGAACCTGCCTTTAAGATAGCTATACCATTACCAAATCAGCAACGCCGAGTTGCTGTCGCGTTTCGAGGTTTTGGTTCATACGCTCTTTTGGTGAGCGCGATCGCAGCAGTGGCCTCTTGTGGCGATTGGTGCATCTCTATTCGAGCCACAATCCACATTTCAATCCACAATCCAATCCATTTTCAATCCAATCCCCCAAAACCCATATCGAGACGTTGAAGTGAGTAATGAGTGAATGCTGCTGTTGGGTGTGAAGGCGAGGAGTTCAAGCCTGCAAGAGAAAACGACGCCTGAGTAAGTCCAATCCGGCGCGACCGTACATTTGTCGCTTGAGCATTTTTAAGCGATTAATGTGGCCTTCTGTGGGACCATTACTGACGTCTAGAGTTAAGCCTGCCTTCACAGCTGCAGAGTCGTCATTCAAACTTTGGGCAAAGCGGTGCAAGGAAGGCAAAGGGCACTGTAAGGCTCGCGCTAACCATGGCTCGAAGTGTTGACCTTGACGATGCCGGACCAGGTTGATGAAAGCTTCTGCCAGTTCAATCGCTGGAACGAAGCTGGGATGTTGCTGGAGGCGAGCCAATAGCGCTGTTTCTTCCGCGTTTCGGTGCTTGGGTTGTCGCAGCACTAACCAGGCCGCTCGGCGCGGAGTCAGCACTTGGCGTTGGCGGTCTACCAGACGCCGCGATCGCCGAGGCGGCAGTTGTCTAAGTTGCAGCCCATGAGCCTGACGTAAACGGCGAACATAGGGCGCTACGGTCATGTAGCTGCCCGCATATCCCTGCTGTGCAATGGCTTGAAATAAGGCTCTCGCTTCATAACAGCCCGCATTCCAACGCTCTAATAGCAACGGTTTGTAAGGCTCAAGAGTCGGGCTTTGGCCAAAATCGCTGCGGGGTTGAGGTTGGGGAGATTGTTCATATTTGAGATAGCGCTGCACGGTGCGCGGACTGACGCCAAGCTGATGGGCAATCGCAGAAGTAGAGTAGCCCTGCCGATGGAGAGCCCTGATCTTCTGATATCGCAATTGCCGCTGTGTTCAGTGTCGCTCATTTTCTGAGTGCAATGGTTTGGCCGGTGGGAGTATGACAACGGCTGGAGCTTGAGGATCAGTGGCCCTCTCAATCTCGCCCAACGCTTTGCGATGACCACTAAATATCTGTTCTAAGGGTTCGACGAGATTTTGGAGGAGATGGAATCGATCAGCCACCTGAATCGCATTGGGTGCACCCTGGTTCATGCCTTGGCGATAAGCCTTCGAGCGATCGCGCGAGAGGACTTCAATGCCCGGATGCTGCTCTAACCAATGAGCTAAAGTTGCCGCTTCGCGGTTTTTGAGCAGGGCAATGGGACGAGAGCGATCTAAATCAACCAAGATAGTGCCATAGCGCTGTCCCTTGCGGAAGGCAAAATCATCCACCCCTAACTTCTGAGGAAGCGCGATCGGAGGTAAAGGTATCCTGGCGACACAGCGCAGGACAGTATCGCGGCTAAAGGAGTAGCCGAATCGTTGCATCAGTGATGCTCCGGCTGCCCCGCCTAAAGCGAGTCCCACATCTTGGATGTGCTGGGTCATGCGCCCCGTTCGACGAGCCCAAGGTTGTGTCAGTTTAGGCAAGCGTTCCGTAAAAATCCGGCGTTTACAACCTGGGTTGTCACAGAAAAACTTACGAACGCTGAGGTGTAAAGTCACAGCACAATCAGCCCAGTTCAAATCCTGGAGGGTGCGCTCATAACTGCTATGAACGCGATGACTGGACTGCTGGCAGAGCGGGCAGGCGGCATTGCTTTGGGTCGAAGTCAGGCTCAAGGTAATGTGTCCTGTGTCTGCCTTGAGCAAGTCAGGCTCTAACCTTAAATGGGTTGAGTCTGGTAAAAGATGGTGAATGAGGTCGATGGACCTTTCAGAGTGCTGAGAGAACCCCAATCTCAAAAGCGGCAAAGAGCGATCGCTAAAACCTGACGACATCGCCAATCTTACGTTTTCGTTTGTGACGGTTGTTGTGCTTGGGAAGGAGTTGGTGGAGTTGATGATGGACATCAATCTCGTCCTTGCGTTCCTGCATGATGCGTTCGATGACTCTTTGGTTGGTGCTGAAGTTCTTCAATCCATTGATAGTGATAGCCCACTTGAGGTCGTGGAGTTGGTTGGGTTGGTTGTTGTGCTGGATGATGGCATCGATCGCCTGATGAACGATCGCATCAGCTTCACCAGTTTTGTATTTACGAGGCTTACTTTCGCCATTAGCTTCCTCCGTAGTATCTTCAGCCTGGTTAGCGATCGCGGGTTGAGATATTGGACCTTGCTCTGGTACTGGTGTCGGGAGTGTCGTTGGCCTAGTTAGCGCGATCGCGGGTTGAGATACTGCCTCTATCTCCGGTGCTGCCGCTACTCTAGTTGGTTCTGTTTGAGCGATCGCGTTTTGCTCCGTTGTCTGCTGAGTCTGTGGTGTTTGAGCCTGGAGTTGAAACTGAACGAACTGAGCCATAATATCAATGAGCTTGTTGAGTTTAGATTCCAATCCACTGACTGACGGTTGCTCTGGAGATAAATTGCTTATGGATTCAGCGGATTGGATTGGTTGACTGACTTCGCTTTCCTCTATTGGCTCTGGTTCTCCGTCAGTGGTTTCAGAAGTTGAAGCAATCGCCTCTATTGTTTCTGTTTCATCTTCATCGACGCGCTCTTCCGTTTCTACGAGAGCGATCGCCTCGATGGGTTCAGTCTCAATTGCCTCATCAACCGTCGCTTCTTCTGATTCAGTCGTTGTAGCTTTTGCGGCTAACTGGTGTAGAGACCAAGCGACCCAAGCGGACATCTTGTCGGGTTGGAGTTTGCCGTCAAAGTGTTCGAGAATGTGAGCGATCGCGGCTTGGTCGTCTTTCCAGATACGCAGGTTCGTGCGCTGTTGGCGCTGGCGTTCTCGAGTTTGAGTGTCATCTGCCCGCTTCTGAAATGGAGCAACGGGCTGAATACCGCCTAAGCCCAGCTTAATGCCCTTGCGCTTGCCCGCATACTGAGCAATCACTGAGTCCGCAATCTCAAAATCAGCGTAGTGACGAGAAGCGGCCAGTGATCGATCTCAGGGGGTAACAAGAAGCTTGAAGCAGATGTGTAGCAAGGGATAGAGCCGCCAAGCACAAAAAAGATAGGCTTGCTACTTGACCACAAGCCTACTTGAAAAAATGCTGGACATGAAGTTCGTGTTCAAGGCTTAGCCAACTATAATTGTCGAGCTAAAGAAGGATGAAGAATGCGTTGCAGACATAGCGATTTCTGGGTCGGTTTATCTCCCCAAGCCTGGTTAGATGGCATGGATTTAGAACTCTTTGGCTAGAGTCTTGGCTACAACTCAGTGGCAATAAGCAACTCTATCTTCAGCAAGGCTTACAGGTTGCTTTCCGTCTCTAGGCGTTGTTCTAGCCTTCTTGTTACCCCCTGAGGTAGCTTGGCTAATCTTGAGGACTCGTGATACAGCGCGAGTCCCACTGCTGTTAATTGCCATATCGGCAATCTGCTGCTTAACTTCAGGCAGATATCCACGGTAGGCATAATCTCGAATAAATGTGCAACGAGAGCAGTCGGAGTTACGACATTTATATCGTTGCTTTCCCTTGCCCGATTGTCCATGTTTCACCACATCACTACTCCCACAAGTTGGGCAAAGAACCGGTTCAAGTACCATGTCACAACCGCTAGGCAGACGTCTCCTGAAGTTTCCTCCATTTCCATTGGTCTAGTCCACTACCTTCCTCCCCATACGTCAGATTTAACAATAACCTTAGTCCCTAGCACACAAACGCTATTTTCATAAGTCAGTCATTCTCGGCCTTTAATTCGGACAGCAGAAAACTTTGATGGAAGTGTCCCAAAGTTTCGCTATCTGCAAGGAAGGAGTACTTATGGCCTGGAATCCTAGTCAGGATTGTCTGTCTCTTATCAAAGAGTCAGAGGGACTGCACCGCAAACTCCCGGATGGAAATATCGAAGCATATGCTGATCCTGTTGGAGTCTGGACGATCGGTTACGGTTCAATTGTTCACATTGATGCGGGCAGAGCTGTGAAGAAAAGTGATGTCATCACTAAAGCTGATGCTGAACGGTGGCTCAAGGTAGAAGTAGATGAGAAAGCAGACGCAGTCAATACTCTATGCAAAGTCGATCTAACGCAAGGAATGTTCGATGCTTTGGTTTCGTTTGCATATAACATTGGAACCGAAGATAAGGGCTTGAAGGGTTCAACACTTCTCAAGAAATTGAATAGCAAGGACTATGAAGGCGCAGCACGCGAGTTCGATCGCTGGATTTACGGGGATGGTAGAGTTCTTCCAGGGCTAGTCATTCGTCGAAACAAAGAAGAAGCACTATTTCGGCGAGACGGATTTCCTGGTACTGACACCCTCACGCCGGATACTACATTTCCAGACACACCTTGGGAAGAACCAAAACTTCCTTTGGAGATCCACCGTACTCTCATCGAAGGAAACGCTGGCAAAGACTGCTTCATTTTGAACTGTGCATTAGCTAAACTTGGCTATCTTGCCGATGGCATTCAGCCGGGTAGGTATACATCTGTTACTAAAGAGGCTGTCGAATGGTTTCAAGGGGACAACCGTCTTGAAGTAGATGGAAAGTTTGGAATCAAAACAAAGGCAGCTATGACAACAGCCTTGAGCAATGCACTAAAGCGTGTGCCTCCTCCAATGTTAGATCGGGTTTATTGTCGTCTAACCCGAACTGGCACAACAGCGTATGCGGGTCTTGAGAAGCTACTGCTGGAGTTTATTGATCCAAAGGGTAGAGTTCTTGCAAAGCTTGATGTAATCTCAGGCGCACCCGGAGCACAGAAGTTTAGAGTTCCTGAAGATCCACTGAGCTTCCCTAAGAACCTTGAGCCTATTCCTCAAGCGCGCTATACCATTGGAGACATTGACTTTGCAGGTGGTAGAGATAATTACACCGTTGTACATCCTCATGAAACAAACGGGATTGGTCCAGTTTGGGTTCCCATTATCAAGACTCGATTTGACGATCGTGACAAGTTCGGCTTTCACATGGATTGGAATAGGAGTAGCTCACCCGGTAGTGCAGGCTGTGTTTGTGTAGGCACGCTAGATGATTTGAAGAAGCTAGTTGCGCTCCTACGTCTATATGATCCTCGTGATTTGTTTATAGATTGGGGAATCCGCTAATTTCATAACTGCAAGGCTCTACACGGTGAAACAACTTTTATTAAAGTAGAGCCTTTTTTGCAAAGTCTCGGTCAAATAGTATCTTTATTAGACAATTTCACTTGATAGTCTTTTTGTTGCAAGCGATCGAGTGTCTCTTTTTCTAAAAACTGCTCAACAAAATACCCATAAACAATTTCATCGAACAACTCACGAATAACAGGATTTGCTTTCTGTAGTCGAGATTTATAGTCTTGAAGAACAGATTCTCTTCGTAGCCTTTGACGAACTTCAATATCTCCATACCGTTGACGTTGGAGAGCGTTACAAATTTCCTTCATCCAAGTTGTGTGTAATGTTAACGCCAAGTTCAATGGTTTCCGCTGAGATGAAGCACCAAAGCGATAAATCGTTTCTTGGAAGTTGTTGGCAGGGAACACCCAAAATTCATCAGAAGACTCCTTCTCATTAACTGAATTATCAGACAAAACCGTACAGACAATAAAATCATGTTGGGATGGATCATCTTCTTTGTCTAATGATTCGGAACTAGGAATAAATTGTGGTGAAGAAGCAAAATATCCCACTGGAAACTGAAAGGAGTCTGCAATGGTCATCGTTTGGGTATCGAGCCGCAGTAAGGTCAAGGGTTTATCTTGATTCGGAAGATTTTCTATCGGGATTGTCCGATATCCTCTTGATTTATAAGCATCATAAATTTGCTGCGGAACGAGTTCCCAACTAAATCCCCAGGTAATCCAGTAAATATTTCTAACTTGATTTTCTTGATTATTACTATCATCACGGCTCAATTCACTATGAGTATAAATGGAGGGAGACCAGGTTGCTTCAACATCTCGAAGAACCTGAATTTTCTCAACCTCACCATTGCTGCCATTAATGATATATTTTGCTAAGGCACCAAGGTCTGTTGTACCCACCTGCATACCCTCTAAATCAGAGCGAAGACAGGGTTTCCCTAGAACAGAATGATCATATCTGGTAATCCATTGAGTTACATCCCAACCGTTGGGATGACCAACATGTAGAATAATTTTGTCTTCAGGGTTACTGTAATCAGCTGCAAAATGAGAGATCTCATAAGGCAGGATAATTTGTCTAGCAGGCAGAGGTAATGGTGGTTGATTCTTCTTCTTCTCATTGGTGCAAACAAAACTAGGATACTTGTCTAAATCTTCCCGCTTAACAACATATAAAATTCCCCTAGGCAGGGGCAAAATATCTCGTAGAAATGTTGCACGTACCCAAGCACCGAACGACCAGTATCGTTGAAAAATTTTGAGTTTCAAGAATCCCACAAAGAAAGGCGAGAAAATTTGCGAGAACTCCATCTTGAAGGCGATGTCAGCAAATAGGATGAAGTTTTCTGTGATTGCGACTTGATGAAGAGATTGTTCAACGACGACAGGTTGACCTTTTTGAGGTCCATCGACATGCACTAATCGCCAGTGCCTAAGGTAAGGCTCCACAGGCTTTCTACTTTCATTGTTATACTGCTTTGCCTTATCATCTGGTTCTAGGTTTTCCTTTTGAAAGTGGTAGCAAATTAGGTCGGTAAACCGCCCAAACTGTTCCTTGGCATTTGCTCCTGCTTTAGACAATCTATTGATTTGGTCAAATACCCAATTCACAGGTTTTCGGAATAAACCGTTGTATCCAGTCGAGTAATTTGTGGTAAAGAACTCCGGTTCTGAAGTTGCACTGCCATCAACGTTTGTACAGTCGGTGACTGGATGGGCAGAGTTAATGTAAACGTCAAATGGGTAGCTTCCCGTTACCCAAGAAACCAGGGAAGAAATAAATGGTAAGATGCCCAACCACTGACTAGTTGAGCCGATCGGCACAATTAGTTCCAGAGAATCAGGATCGACTTCGTAGGGACGACCTGCATCAATAGTGACAATTAAACGATCGGCAACTCGTAGCAAGGCCGTATTAAGTTGGTTCCTGCCCCCGAGCAGTAAGCTAAAACGACTAGGACCTCCATTGCGAAAAGCTGCAAAGTATGAATATAACCAATGCTTTTTTGAAAACTGGGTCTCTGGCTTCCATAAGGTACGATCGCTCGTACTAGTCAGGGCTATATCAGCGTAATAGCAAGGGGTTTTTGCAATTCTAGTTTTGAGAATCGCTTGATTATGCTCGAAGCCCAAGCGATAGATCATGCCATCACCTGTATATAGTGGTGTCCCGTCTTCTTGAGGTCGATCGTCAGATTGAAACAAAGCACCTACAACGAAGTAATAGCCATGCAATCCTGCAGGTAGTTCAACAGGATCTCCTTCCGCAACCAGTTCCCAATCTCCTTGAACGTTTTTGGCATACCTGCGAACTGTTAGTGGTAAGTCTGTAATTTCTTCTCGGCTTGTCTTAATCACAGACCGAGGCACAAAGTTTTTTCTACAAGGCTCATCAACAAATCGCGCTTGTTGTTGCTTCATATTGCGCCAAGTTCTCTCAATGTTTCTTCTTGTGCTAAGGTCAAACCCGTGGTCCCGGTAATTTGCATTCCTTCATAAGGTCGTTTAGGTTTTAGCGTCGCCAAACAATCCCCGGTCTGCACATCCCAAACCCGAATCGATTCGTCTTCACTCGTACTAATCAATTTTCGACCGTCAGGACTAACTGCAACGTTCCAAACCCAATTGGTATGCCCCCTCAAAGTATTTAAGCACTGTCCTGTTTGACTATTCCAAACCTTAATGGATTGATCAGAAGCAGCGCTGGCAACAGTTTGATTATCAGAGAAAAATACGGCTCCCATAACCCAGCTTTGATGCCCTTGCAGTGTTTGCAGACATTCTCCAGTCTGTACATTCCAAATTTTCAGCGTTTGATCTAGGCTGGCGCTAACAAGTCTATCTCCTTTTGGATTGAAGCGAACCGTGCCAACCCGCGCCCCATGTCCTGTTAAGGTGGCGTAGCATTTTCTAGTAGAAACATCCCAAAGCTTGATCATACCGTCATCGCTGCCACTAGCAAGAGTACTCCCCTTGGGATGAAAAGCCATTGCAGGAACACGATCGCTGTGCCCAGTCAGAGTAGCAAGGCACGTTTTACTTTGCAATCGCCACAGCCTAATTGTTTGGTCAAAGCTGCTACTAGCAAGAATTTCTCCATCAGGGCTGAACGCAAGCCCCCAGACTTCATCACTATGCCCTTCAAAGATAGCTATGCATTTTTTCTGCTGCCAGTTCCAAACCTTGACTATCTTATCCATCCCACCACTAGCTAGCAGTTGATGACCAGGATGAAAAGCTAGCGACACAATGCTGGTTTCGTGTGCTTTCCACTCTTGTAGGCATTGATTGTCAGCGCTATTCCAAATCCGTAGATTCTTGTCTTTATGACCAGTTGCAAAAAACCGACCGTCCGGACTCAACACCAAAGGACGTACCCAATTCGAGTGTCCGGTTATTGTCTTTAAACAATGACCTGTCTCGACGTTCCACAATGAGATTGTCTGATCTTCGCTACCCGTTGCAATATTCTGTCCATCAGGACTAAACACCGCTCTCCAAATCTGAGTTTTGTGTCCGCCCAAAGAGCGTAAGCACTCACCTGTTGTAGCATCCCAAATTTTTGCGGTGCAGTCTGCACTACAGCTTATAAGCAATTGACTATCTGGATTCCAAGCAATTCCCCAAACCCATCCAGTATGTCCCTCCAGAATCCTTACGCACTGCCAGTCAGTAACTCGCCAAACACGGACAGTACGATCACAGCTAGGACTCGCTAGCCATTGCCCATCTGGACTGAAGTTAAGTCCTGTCACCCAATTGGTATGCTCAGTCAGCGTCTGGAGGCAGACTCCTGTCTGAGTATCCCAAATGCGAATCGTGTGGTCAAAACTACCACTTGCTAAAAAACTGCCGCAGGGACTAAAACTAGCAGCCAGAACTCCGGCAGAATGACCTTCGAGAAGAGTCAAACGAGATCCATTACTGGCATTCCATAGGCGGATAGTGCAGTCGTAGCCAGCACTGGCAATAACTTGACCGTCAGGACTAAATGCAACACTATACAGGCTACCGTTATGCCCGCTCAGAACATAATTGCAGGTTCCCTCAACTAAATCCCAAATTCTTAAAGTTCCATCATCGCTTGCACTAGCTAACAGTTCCCCTGTTGGATCAAATGCAATTCGACGCACCCAATTTGTATGCCCTTGAAGAGTTAGAAGACGTTGTCCATCTGCTACACTCCACACTTGAATTTCGCAATTTGTACTGCTTGTGGCGAACGTCTGTCCGTCTGGATTGAACTGAATAGAAAGAATGCCACCGAAAGTTTGAGTAAATGACGAATTAATAAATTCAGAGTGCGAAAAGTTTACATCATGCAACTCTATTTCCTGTAGAGAAGCCTGACGAATAACCAGCTCTGAGAAGTTATACCCTAAAAGATTCAGATTTAGAAAGCGGTACAGATTAAGCAAGTTACCTGCTGCATAGCCAAATTTCAATTCACCTGTGCATCGAATCGTTACTAATAAAATATCTAATTGCTGACGAAGGGCAGCTTCCGTTCTGAAGTATTTCTGTATCTCTTTAATTAAAGGTTCAAGAATTAGGCGAACTTGCGATTCTCTTACGAAATCAATTGCTTGAGCTTGAATTAAGGGAACTGAATTAAGTAGCGCAATTTTTCCTGTCTTAACTTCTTTAAAAACCTGCTCAAGCAATTGATTCGTGGTGTATTCCATCACTACGGATTGCTGTGTAAAACAACCTGCTCGCTTCTCAAGCAAAGAGCGACGTTGTAGAGAATCAAGCGCTTCCAGTAGCTCTCTTGCCGTTACTGTGGGAAAAAGTTTTTCGCGTAGCTCACCTAGCGAGACCCAATCTCGTTCAAGCGCTAACCAATACATAATCTGTTTTTCTATAGCAGTTAGTCGATTAAACTGCTCGCTCAAGAGTTTCCAGATATCTCCGAAGAAAAGGATTTCTTGTCCTAGTAAATCAGCAACATTGCCATTAAAAAATTCCTGAAGAGTCGTGGCAATAACTTTTAAGGCCAGTGGATTACCACCATACCGCCCAATTAGAGGTTCTAGTTCAGCTTTTGAGCCAGAGTATCCTTGGACTTCAAAAACTTTATATCCTTCTACTTCACTCAAGCCATTGACCTGCAGCGATCGCACAGGAGCATTGAGTCCTTCTAGCTGAACTACTTCAGCAGGCTTCTCTCGGCTAGTCAGAACAACGCAGCTCTTATGGTGTGTTTCGCTAATGCACTTCAGCAACGAGCTATAGTTCTCATATCCAACTCTATATGCTCCTGCTTGAATTCTCTCTTGAAGAATTGTCTCGTAGTTGTCTAAAACCAATAAGCATCGTTGCTGAAGGCATTCTAGAAAACTTGCAATTTTTCCATCTAGGGTTTCAGGTAATTTAGAAATTGGCATAGGAGTCAGAAACTGAATTAAATCAACCAGAAGAGCATCTAACGGAGGAGCATTCCGGAGCGATCGCCAGATCACGTAATCAAAGCCCTCTTCAATTTGATGCGCTAGTTTGACGGACAACGTTGTTTTACCAATTCCTCCAACCCCAAAAACTGTAATTAGCTTGCACTGCTCCTGAAGAATCCACTGCTTCAAGGTTGCTAGCTCCAGTTCTCTACCGAAAAAAAAGGAAACGTCTGGAGCACCTTTTAAGTCTCTGGACTTTCTTACAGCATCTATACCTAACTTCTGGCTGGTAGTCGCTGAAGCTACAAACTCCATCTCAGCAATCTCTTGACTATTCAAGGAGAGCCTGAGACATAAATCTTCAAAAACTGCCCGATCAACGGGTCTGCCTGTCAAAAAATTGACGACTGTAGAGCGAGCTAAGCCAAGCTCTTCGGCTAGTGCTTGCTGGCTTGGAAAGCCATTCCGTCTAACCGACAGCTTAACCTGTCCTATACAATCTTGGCGAACTTTGAGAGATCGTGGCATATCAACTTTTTGATTTACTCGGATTTTAGACAGAATCGCTCACAAGTCAGCCTAACTCGGTCAATCTAGGGCATGAACTCAGACAGCAGTCCTGTTTTATTAGATTATCGCCGCTGATACCAATCGTTAAGGCGAGCTACAGGGAGTTAGAAAAAGGTTTGCAATTCTCTGTAAAAACGAAAATCTCTTATCTGGAGAACAAACTGTATGAAACGGTTTCTTGCGCTCATGTCTACTGTCCTCGTTTTGGGTTCTTCTGCCGCGCTTGTAGCAGGTTCGATTGTAATCAATAGTCAACCTGCCCAGGCAAAACACATGTGTCAGTGTGACTAATACCAATCGCCAAGGTGAACTACAGGGAATTGGAAAAAGACTTGCAATTCTCTGCAAAAAACCTGAAAACCTCTTATCTAGGAGAAAAAATTGTATGAAACGGTTTTTCGCACTCACGTCTGTTGCTCTTGTTCTCAGTACTTCTATCGCGCTTGTAGCAGGATCGATCGTTATCAACAATCAACCTGCCTTAGCGGAACATGAAGATCAAGGAGAACGGTAGCTGCACACCTCTCCAGACCTTGCACCCATTGAACATAGGCTTCTATCGCTTGATAAGTGTTCTGTTTAACTAGCTGTCAACTTATCATTTCTTAGAGAATTAAGCATGAATACACCTCTCAAGGTTCACTCTCTTCTAATTGCAGCCACATTAATTTCTGCTGCCGGTCCTGCTTCTGCAATCACCCGTATTGGCAATGCTGAAGCTCCTCAAGTCGCATCATGCGTTTGCCAAGGAAAAGTCTTTCCTGAAAGACTCTGCCCAATGATTCACTGCATTGACGCAGTTGCGTCTACCTCTGCAGAGCAAGCCTCTGACATAGTCTCACCTACAACAAGCCCAACAGTTCTTGTTGCCCGTGATTGGTTTGGATGGGAGAGACAAGACCGCAAGCCGAAAGCTTGATTCGTACAAGTCGTCCGAACGAGGAGTAGAAGCTAATTTCTGCTCCTCATTCAAAAAACATAGAATCTAGGAAACTGAGCTATGTCCCAGATTGATGCATCCATTTTTTTTGATCCTCAAAGTAATCAGAAGGAGATTTTATTGGCAGACTTACAAACAGCTAAATGGA
This sequence comes from Trichocoleus sp. FACHB-262, assembly GCF_014696035.1. Classification (NCBI taxonomy): domain Bacteria; kingdom Bacillati; phylum Cyanobacteriota; class Cyanophyceae; order Leptolyngbyales; family Trichocoleusaceae; genus Trichocoleus; species Trichocoleus sp. FACHB-262. Next base: position 16,155 of record NZ_JACJPK010000021.1, read on the forward strand.
TTGAGAGGATAAATTTATATACAGATCTTGAACAACTTGCTGAACACTTTATCTACTATCATCATCATCTTACCCAAACAATCATAGGTACAACAGTAAAGCGTTTAGAGCAAATTGATAAGTTATTCCTTGGAACTGTTATTCAGAAATGGTCAACTCTCTATTCAACTGCTCTTAGCCAGCTTAGAAAACATTTTCCTTTAAATTCTGCTCCTAGTTTGACCGTAAATAGCAAAGATTGGTCAGAAATACTTCTGATTAATAGTGTAGGACTAGCACGGTTAGCTAATGAGTCAAGATATGCAGAGTATTGGGCTGAGAAGTCTTTGTGTAATTCTACCGTATATGATTCTTATGCAGATCGACTTGAGTTTCTAACAACAGATTTACATCTTCAACTTAGCCACTTTAAACTTACTGGCTCATTAACAATTTATGACACTGCAAATCTTGGAGTTACAACTTATGACATTGCTAAAGCAGTGTATGAATCTCCAGATCTTAACTTCATTAAGCACTTCAGATCATTAGGATGGCAAGTCGTTAGTTTCAATGAGGATGCAAGTCAGCTCTGCTTGTTGCTGTACGAGTTTTTTCGGTAATTCAAAAGCAGCAAATTAACTAAGCCATTCTCAGTCTTGAAATCGGTATCACTTTAGATTTGATAGGAACAAGAATTTCAGGGAGGAGAAAAGTCATGTGTCACATCTTTCTTCACATCTTTCTTCACAGAGGAATTAATCATCAAAGAGCTTACGCAGTGGTTAGTTGAGCGATCGCCCTCTTTCTCTTTCTTCCCTACAGCGATGGCGAAATTAACAAAAGTACAGATAGTATGTGACCAATGATGACCAGACATCCTGCATGAATCAGGAGAGGTGTGCCAGTTCGTAGTTGAGTAGCTGTGAAATGACAATTATGATTGGCTCTTCCGAGCTTTTGGTGAAGCGAGGAGCGATCGCCTATTCACCCAACGTAAATACTGAGTTTTAGTTGCCTTGAGAAACTTGATTGCCGGAAATCGGAGGGCAGATCACCAAAAGCGATACTGGTGGCGAAATATTGCTTAATCTATAGAGCAGTTCTGGCAGGGTGTGCGTACGATGTTGGCAATATGAATCCATCAGGGACTTGACTCAATCAGGACTTACGCAAGAGCCATCTGAACAGACGGATGCTTGAGTTGTGCAATCAAGTAGTCCGAGAGCATCCCATGCTTGACTTGATAGATGGTTTTGCTGCTCTGGTAAGCGATCGATTTGAGCCGACTCCAAACCAGCAAAGCACAGGCAATATGGTTGCGCTGAATTCTGGCTTTGCGGCACTGACACGCCTCTAGGCCCGTCAACTGCTTTAACTCACGGTGAAACTCCTCAATCTTCCAGCGCATACCAAACACATCTTGCACAGTATCAGTGGAAGTTTGAGATAAGTCGTTGGTTGCAACATAATCCGTCCTGTGGGTGGAAACAGTGACCCGGAACAGTTTCACCTTCTTGTCGGCGGGAAAGCCTCGAACCTTAATGAGTTTGCCTTCTTGCAACTGCACGCTACTCCAAACCAGTTCGTCAATCCGCTGATAAGGTTGAGCACCACCGCTATCATCGACGCGCCGATTGGTCTTCAGCGGGCAATAATACAGCTTCTCTAACTGGTCGATTTGCGCCATCAACTTCTGCGTTGCGTACCAGCTATCCATCAAGACGGTGCCAAATGGTAATTGTTTGCTGTACACCACACCGTCCAGCATGGCGGCTACGTGGTCGAGCTTACTTTGTCCATCGCCATCTGGGTCATATAGGCGGTAGTCAATCACCCAGAACTGATTTCACCACCAGTATCAAAAGCTCGGAAGAGCCCAAATACCGTGTTAATCGACACAACATTGCAATTTCGCCAATTCAACCAGAAAAATTAAAACTGATATTCGCTCAAATTCCTATCCCGCCTCCGTTTGAGCGATCCAGATAACGGTTAAGAAAGATGCGATAAATGCATAGGGGCGCGTTGACTCAGTACGATCGTCCGATAGGTTCATCCGGCCACTAGGACAGAATAATTCAGTAGAACTTCTGACTTTCTTCTGACTTTTTTAACGTTTATCCGACTGACAACGCGAATTGGCAACAGTTAGACTTGGTTCACGTTCAGCTTTTGCTATTAGTGATGGCAGCATTTACGGCTCGTGCAATAGAGTCAAATACAATACGCCATTTAACCAGCCATTGGAGCGGTGATTTCAATATTTCTCGCCACATTTTCATCATATCTACCACCGCTTAATTTGATCGTTATGCGACATTCGATTTTCCGGTATTCCGCACACGATGGCTGGGATCGACCAATGCTTTGTCGCAATCCCAGCGCGACAGCTCAGACCGGGTTGCGGGGCGGGAGTGTGATCGACTTAGCAGTCATTGGAGCCGGGCCAGCAGGCTGCGCCGCTGCTATTTGGGCCGCAGAGCGCGGACTGAACGTTCTTCTTATCGAGCGATCTCAATATCCTCGGCTCCGTCCGGGTGAATGCTTCCATCCCGGCATTGAAGCGCTGTTTCGGGACCTTGGTGTTTTTGATGAGGTGCTTGAACGGGCTGCGGTGAGGCCCTTGGCCCGTACAGTTGTAAATGCGGGACAACGGTCTGTTGAATGCTTCGGCGCCGATGCCAACGGTCCGTGGCAGGCCTTGCATCTCATGCGCACCGAACTGGATATCATCCTCTTGAATCGGGCGCAACAGCTTGGCGTGACGCTGCATATTCCTTGTTCACGGGTGACGCCGATTGCCAGTAAGGGAAAGATCGAGGGCGTCGACATTGACGGTCGGATCTTCCGCTGCGCGTTCGTCATCGACGCGAGCGGGCAGAGAGCATGGCTGACACGCGCCATGGGACGGAATCTTCTCGCGGCGTCGCCACGTTTGACCGCGTTCTACGGCTATTGCGACGGACGCATTCCCAATGAGCAGTTTTTCGAAGCCAACGCGGCTGGTTGGCAGTGGATGGCGCAGGTATCGTCGACCGTCGTGACTTGGACGTCGCTCCATTTCGGTGTTCATAAGAGGCCGCGACCGCCAGCGGCGGTGTCTTTATTGCCGTCCTGCGGCAGCACCTGCGGCGCGGACGTCACATGGCGCATTGCACCGTCCCTTGCCGGACCGTCCTATTTCATCGTCGGCGACGCTGCTTTTGTCACTGACCCGGCGTCCGGTAATGGTGTCCTTCGCGCCATCATGTCTGGCATGAAGGCGGCGCACAACGCTCAAGCTGCCCTTGCCGGACAGGCCACGCCGGCTGCGGTCGCACAGGACTACCAGACATGGATGAGACGCTGGTTTGAGTTGGATACCGTCCAGTTGGCCAGCCTGTACGACACGTTGCAAAAGAATTGGCGCGAGCCCAGCGCCGAAGTGATCACGCAACACCCGTATCTTGATTCGCAGAGTGTCCGCAACCCACTGGCATCATTTTCCGATTGAAGAGAGGTTACCATGTCGAAAACACTTATTCTGAACATCCGAGACAATACTTTCCCCATGGCGACGGTTCGGCCCGGCGCCTACGTCGTCTGGCGCAATCTCGACCCGTATCCGCACTCCGCCGAGACCGAAAACAGCGCAGATTTCTTTTTCAACGCGGGACCTCTGCTGCCCGGCGAGGCATCGGCACCTGTGCTCTTCTCCACTCTGGGCGATTTTCCGTACCGCTGCCGCTACCACGCGGGCATGTCGTCGATGGTGCATGTCCGCGCCGATGCGCCGATTGGCGGCGTTGCCGAAAATCCCGGCGCCCCCGGTCACGGCGGACATGGTGGCCACGGCACTTTCAACCATCTGCATGGCTTCGTCACCGGTGGGCGGACCGGACGCCGCTTCTTTATGTCGCACACGCCGGTGCTGGCCGACCCGCGTCACAGCTACCAAGTCATCCTGCAAGGAAGCCTGACCACACCACAACATGTCCAAGCTTACGAAGCGGTTCGCAATGGTCAATATGGCGACCGGCGGGTACAGATCTTTCACGGTCACACTTCGCTGCCGGACATCCGCGATGGGAAAACGAGGCTGCTGCCGAACTCTTCGTTCACGTATTACCCCGATCTAGCCCATCCAGACGATGGCGTCGGAATCCCGGGGCTCGAAAAGGACATCCCGGTCAGCATCGACAAGGTTCTTCATTTTCACACCTTTGACATAGATGACGACAGTGGCGACGGGGCGTTGCGATACCTGATTTATGGCGACATGGACGATATCTTCATTGATCACTTCATAAACAAAGCGCCGAGTTTCCACTCAGTCGCGAAGCTCGCGTCCACCCCGTCGTTCTGGTCTGCCAAGCAGACGGACGGGGTTGTGAAGATTTCAGTGCCCGCGAAGAGAATCGAACATCTGCCGGCCAAGCTGATTCAGCGGATCGCATTCGTCGACAACAGCTTCCATGTCTTCTGGTTGCCGCCTAGTGGGCTGTACACGCCAGCACCACTGGATCCGCTCTTCCCACGAAAAGCCTTCAACCGGAGCCAGCCATCGGAGTTCAAGGGCGGCGCGTTCCGACACGAGGTGGAGTTGGCCGACGGCACGCGAAGCGAAATCGTCGTGGCTCGGTCACTGCATTTCGATACGCGGCTTCTCAACCATGGCGTCTTCTTGCCTGACAACGCCTGACGCGACCCGCGTGGCGACCTGAGAATCTTTGGAGGAATTGTGTTATGACCTTAATTGAGCAGCTGAAGACGACGGTACTCGACGCGCTAGCACCTCATGGCTGGCGCGAACTGTTCGCTCGTCATGGGTTGGATATTTCTGTCCCTGCGGACCGCCTTGAGGAGGAGCTGAGCAGACCTCTAAAAGTGGACAGGGGTGTGCCGGGATTCGAAGAGTTCTCTTTGGCCGGGGTTCGCGGCGTCGAGCCGGGGCAACTGGGACTGAGCCTGCTCTATCACGCGCTGGCCAGCCCCTGCTGCGTTGCGCCGACCCTATTGGTGTACCCGACACTCGCCCAGCTGGATGCTGTCGAGAACTACATCTATAGCCGGAATCGGATCACACTCGCGGGACTGCAAGATCCGGTTCTGGCAATCTTCGCGTATCAGTATCGGGATCGGCGGCGTACCACACATCGCCAGCACGCGGATGTCGCGTTCTCTCGCACGGGCGTTGCGCGTGTGGGAACGCACCCTGCCGAGTACGACGGTGCGTCGCGCGGCTACAGCGTCAATCCAGGATCTGGCATCAAAGGCTTTCGGGTGCTTCCGGCACGCTACGGACTCTTCATCGCGGAAAGGCGGGTTCGCGGCCGCGACGGAGCCGTCCTGCGCCCTTCAAAACTTGATGGCGAGCTGATCTTCCTTTTTCCGGTTCACAAGATTTTCTCGGGCGACGAATGTTTGTTCAGAAGGGATGAGAACGGTAACCTCGTACCGGTTCACCTCGGCGCGGTCAACTATACCGAAGTGCACGTCAACGAGAAGCTCTCGCGAGTTCACGACGAGCAGGGCGGCGAGAACGATGGATTCGTGCCGCCTCATCCCACCATTCCGTTCAACCTCAAGGCTTATCCTTTCGTGCGGGATTCCCGGACCGACACGACGCTCGTGCGGCTGTCGCCCGTCGGCGCATCCTGCCAGATCATGCCGGCCAGCGGGAAGGTTGTCGCCACGGCGACCCAGTTTGTCGACGGCAAGGAAGAACTGGTTCGCTTCAAAGTTCCCGAGAAGCGCACGACGCGGGAGCGACCGAACCGCTACTGGTCGACGTTCGAAATCGAAGCGCGCGGGTTTAGCCGGGCGGCTCCCGAGTACCTAAACATCCGTCACGAGCCACAACCCGACAAGCTGGCGGATCTGAACCAGTTGGATTCAGCCACCTTTAATTCGAAGGTCCTCGAGAATGGCGGCTATGAGGCCGTCCACTTTATCGACAATAGCTGCGACGGCGTGTTGACCGTGAAGCCGGTCAGCGGCATCAGCCTGCCGATCCATTGCGCCTTTTCTCTCGTGACGGCGACTGATTACTTCCCTCAGGTCGATCAGGTCGAAGTCGAGGAATGGATCGAACGGCACCAGGGTGTCCCGACGGGCCTAGCGAATATTGATTTAACGTTTCCTCAGGGCGGTCCGCAGCCGATGAGCGACGGCCGCTTCACTTCGTACGATGAGGGTATACAGGATATCTCACTCTCGTATCAGCTTCCCAACTGCAACCTGCCGCATCCTCTCACGCCCGGCCGGTCGGCCTTCGAGCTGGATGATCCGAGCAGTTTCACCGTCACTGCCATCGTCGGACTTCCCGGTGTTGCGTTGAGTCTTGAAACGATTCCGGCACCGCGCCGGACGCTGAGTTGGCTGCCCGACGCGGCAGCGGACGTCTATGCGCCAGGATGGGATGTCTCGCAACATCAGCGCGACGGCCGCAACATGATGGCCTCCTACGGACTGGGGAGTCCATTTCCCGAAGACGCCAAGCTTTGCGCGGCGCTGAATTCTTTCTGGCCGGCCGTCGCACCGGATTCTAGCCGCACCTACGGTTTCGGTCCTCCGCGGCCCAACAAGCCTCGACGACAGCTATTCACTTCGATCCCCCTGACCGATCGCGAGCTAGGTTATCACCCGCAGCATCCCCGTGTACTGGCAAAGGAGGTGGCAAGCGAGGTGGGATGGGACGGCGACCACGGTCCGTATCTGTCACCGGATACCGGGACGCGGCACGTCTATGCATCAAATCCCCTACGGGCGGACCTAACCAAGACCGCGTTGGACGGGAAGGTGCACTTTGCCGGTTTGGATGAAATAACGACTGTGGCATATATCAGCCGCATCCATGCGCTGAGCTGGTGTCGCGAAAACATTGACGAGTGGTTCCGGCTCAAATTCGGGACCGTCTTCAATCATCGCCAGAGTGGCTGGTGGCTAGTGTCTTTCGAGGTCGTGCCGAAGTGGGAGGACTGGCGGAGCACAGTACTGCCACGGCTTAGCAAGGACTTGATTGGAGCGGGTTACATCTTCGTGTTCGCCACTGTCGGAGATCGAGAGGAGTTCGAAAGCCCGCCCCTCCGGGTCCGATATCCGCTACTGAATCGGCTGGAGATCCGGCTCTCCGGACTGGACGGTTTTCATCCCGACAGTACGAAGGAGCCCGCTCCGGTAGTCGTGCTGCGAAAGAACAATGACCAGGAGGAGAAGCTAATGATCTAGCGATAGATAGCAACGGACCGAAGCCGAGCAACGCATGGCTGTGGCAGCAACCATAGTGTCGCATAACATCTGCATCACTTGACCGGCTACAGGGGGCTTCGCCCGCCTCCACCGGCAGGTGATGCGGAGCGATGGAAAAGCTGCGTAGCGCTACATCCAAGAAACTATCTTTGGTCCGCGCTTACCCCGCGCTACTGGACGTTAACCAAGGACCCAGCAACCCTACCCGACAACAGTTACAGGCTCTCATCGCTTTCGCCGATCGCCTTCAAATACGCTTCCGCAGCCGCCTGCTTAAATACGCCTTTGGTGTAGCGTTGGAACACCCGATCGCTCTTGATCCCCATCAACTCCTTACCAAACAGGGGATTAACCCCACGCCGCGTCACCTCCGTCCCAAACGTGTGCCGAAACCGATGCGGCTTCACATCCTCCACCCCTGATAACCCAATCGCTTCCCCAGACACCACGGGTCCTGCGCCAAAAACATTGCACTCTCCGGCACCGGTTCAAACACCCCGCCCTGCAACCGTCGCCGTTCCAGATACACATTCAAATGCGATCGCGCCTCCCGACTCAGCCGCACCTCCGACACATTCTGCGCCTTGGACCGGTGTACCTTCAAAATCTTGCCATTCCAGTGCTCAACATTCAGGTTTGATGCCTCTGATGCTCGCAGCCCGTGACTCAGCACCGCGACGATCGCTCGATCCCGCATCGCCGTCTCCTCCTCCAGCTCCAGCACCTGCCAGAGTTGTCCCAAATCTTCCTCATCGATGTGGTCCGCCTCCGGTTCCGGCTGCCGCTCCAGATCGATCGCATCCGTCGGCAACGGCTTGTTCATCGGATAACCATTGCTTCGCCTCAACCATTGATAGAACGATCGCAGCGTATTGAGCGCATGGTTAATCGAAGTCGCCTTCAACCCCTTCAGCTTCAACTCCCGCCGGTACTTGCCGATATCACTCGGCGTCACGTCCAACCAGGACTTCTCGCACAAGGCCGCAAACCGGACCAATTGTCCCCGATAGGTGCGCTGCGTATTGTCTGACTTCCCCGTCTGCCTCAGAAACTCCTCGATTTGCCGGTGGCGCATCTCAGGAGGGGGCGATCGCCTGGGTTCATTCTCTTTGCCGCCCTCCAGCGGGACGATCACAATGGGCAAAACGGGGTCAGAAGGCGAAGAATTCATCGTTGCGGGAAAAGTTTCGTGGATTTTAGGTATAGATAATTGCACTTATCTACATCTGAATATCCTCAGAATATTACTGCTGTTTCTTGGAGAAGTAGGGCTTTGGTCGATAATAGGGGTGCTTTGCTATGCATTGTCACATCTTTCTTCACAAATAGAATCATCAGCATAAAGCCTTACGCAGTGAGCAGTTAAGCGATCGCCCATGAGGAGTTGTCTAAAGGTCTCTAATTTACTGGTTGCTTGGTCGCGTTCGAGTTTGAGGCGTTCATTCTCCTGTTGAAGCTGTCCCAACTCAGTGGAGGGTGCACCCTGGTTAAGTTGCTGGAGTGCGGCATCGCGCTCTTGTCTGAGTGTGCTAACTTCCTGTTCCAATGCCTCCAACCTGCCCGTGAGCCAAGCCAAAGTTCGGGCCTGGTCGGTGAGAGCGAGCGCCAGAGCAGGATCGCTGGGTGTCGTGGGTCTGGGTGCAGTCGCAGGGATTGGTTCGTCACTCGGCACCTCTGCACGGGATCGCCCCTCGTCAGGTTCTGCCAACAGAGACAGTAACTCTGCCAGTGCGGCTTCATAGCTGAGGCCCACCGTGCCAGCCTTCCCGCGAATCTCAAGGCCAAAGTTGGCCGCCACCGAGCGCAGCAAATCGGCATCCACCGACACAGGTTTGCGCCGTGGGCGTAGTTTGGTGGGAGCAGTCTCAGTTGGAGCCACCTCTGCGACTGCGGAGGTTTCAGTTGGGGTGTCAGGCATAGTAGCGACCTCCTCTTGATGGACAGATTGAGTTTGAGATTGGAACAATTCCAGGACTTCAACATTGTGCTGAGCGAGCTTGAGCCCTCGGTTGGGATTTGCTGTTTCAAAAGGCATGGGGTCAGGGGAGGCGATCGCGCTTAAAAAAGCTGCTTCCGGAACCCCTGGCGGGCAAAACCAATGAAGAGCCAGGCAACTGTAGAGTGCTCTCAAAGGCTCAACTCCATGAATGGGTAGCAAGTCATGAAAAGAGTGATCGCCCACTGCTTGAACCGCCCTCTCAATCTGTGGCACGGGAAGCGGTGGAAGTTGACGAAACTGATGCCAAGCGGAGATCACCTGCTTAGCAGGCGTGAGCGTAGGAACTTCGATCTTCTCAACCAGAATGGAGAACCCAGTTTTTGAAGTCGGAATGGTTGACAGCAAGGCATCGATGGTTCGCCCCGTTACGAGCAGTAATCCCGTTGCCACTTCGGCCCACTGCTTCGAGAACAGGAGGCGATCGACCGCGCGATAGAGGAGAGCATTAATCGTGCCTTGTTCCAACTGGAAACGGCTTGGCGGTTCCTTAACCATCTGTTCTACTGCTTCGCTTTCCACCCGCATCCTCTCCTTCTGAAACACCGCCAGAATCTTCACTCCCGGCAGCCCCAGCTTCACGCCTGATTCCCCCGGAGAGCGATCGCGAATCAGATAATCGTCATAGTTTTGCCGAGCCGAGTAGTTGGGAAGCTTCTGGCCATCCGTCGTCAACTTGAAGTGCCCCTGAATTTCCGCCTTAAAGCGATGGTCTGGCACCCACTGGGGTTTGTAGTAGTAGGCAGCAATCTCGGCATACACCGCTCGAAACAAATGAGTGTAGAGCCGCTCCCCATCATCATTCTCCGCCTCTCTTCCTGGCACCAAATCTGCGAAGTGCTGACGGCAGGCATGAGGCACGCCCGAATACCTGGCATTAATGCGCCGTTTGAGATGGTTGTCAGGAAGGTTGAGCGCCCTGAGTTCCTCAATACTCCAAACCTGTTTAAGATGAGCGATCGCTTTCAACACTGGGTCCGCAGGAGCCAAGGTCGGGATTTCAAACTCCAGCCCCACATCTCCCCGACGCTTCACCGCTTCCGAGAACAGCAAACTGTAAGCCGTTTTCGCTTTGAACTGAGACAGGAGAATCTCACTAATGCGCCGACCCACCAACACTGCCAATCCCGCTGCCACTTCATCTGGTTCCTCACTATCGAGGAGAGCGATCGCCCGCTCGACTAACTGATTGGCCTGCTGACTGGTAAAGAATTTATTTTCCCGAGCATTGAGCCGACTGGCCTGCTCATTGTTCATGACTGTATAGACGTTAGAAGGGAGCAGGACATGGGCGATCGCAGGATGCTCCGGATGAATCACCCGCAAAGCATTGGCAATGTCCGTACGACGATTTTTCTGCTGGCTGGGTGTCGTCAGCTTCTGAGCGATAAACATCTGGTCAATCTGATCAGCCCAGACAGCTGCTTTCTCCTGCCAATTGGGAGATGCGATCGTCAGCTCCCAGACTTGAGGCAACAGGGTTGTGAGCGCCTTTTCGAGCCAGCCTGTCTTAGCCTGAGCCGCAGCTCGCTGGAGCAGGTCAGTATCCATTGATTTATATCTTATCGATACTTGCTCATGGTATCATCCTTTTCAATAAGCTGTCTAATAAGATAAATTAGAGAAATTAATGACAACTTCTGAGGAACAGGCACGAGCGAGTCTGGATAGACTTGCCTTCCTGCCATTTGACAGTTGTCTACCGATTACTCGTGAATTTAACGACTTACCTCGGCGTCCTGGTCTCTATGCGATTCGACATCGTCACGAAGGACTTCTCTATTTGGGGAAGACGAATACCTTGGAAACACGATTCAATGGCGGGCACAAAGCCTTTACTTGGGCCTGGTTAGATCGCTACCCGCCCGACGACATCAGGATAGCGATCGCCGAGATCGAACGCTGGGGGAACCGGGGTTTATTATCGGAGTTAGAAGCCATTCTCTTGAGAGCCACTGAGCCGCCCTACAATGCGCGTATCCCAATGGAGAGCTAACGATGCAAACAACCCCTAACCAATCATTTGAGCACCTCTCGTTTGGGGATGCGGAGGTAATATTAGAGTGCTTGCCAGAACGCATTCGAGCCGCATTTCTGGAACGGGCGGCTGAAATTGATTACCCTGTTGAAGCTGTGATTGAAATGGCGCTGGCTGGGTATCTAGATAGCGAGGCGGTCGCTTTTGTGGATTGTAAGCCCAAGCGCGGCCAGCGAGTGGCATAAATGCTTCCAGCTAGGGGGCGATCGCGTTGCTTACCTCACCCCAAAGCCTTGAGCTCTAGGACGAGATTTCTAATCATGAAATAACTTAAACTCAATGCGGCACTCCACTGCTAACCGGATGGGAAAGCTGGTATGAGGCTGACTGAGCATCTCATTGGATTCTTTGGCTTTCGCCCCATCAATCCAGCTCAGCGTGATGTGTGGATGGGGGTTGGTACAGAGAATTTTCACCCACCAAGGTAGTTGGACTGCGATCGCTTGAACACGGCGATTGTGAGCTAGTTCCTGAGCGACCGCGACAAAGTGAACCCCTTCCAACCAAAACCACCAGCGGCGGTCAGCGCCATAGCGAAGGGTAATGTGGTGAGGTTGGCCGTTGGGGTAGAGCGGATTTAGGAGGAGATTAGATTGTAGTCTTGCCCAAAGAATCCCTTTCATCTTGGCTCAGGAGTGATCGCGTGGCTCACCTCACCCCAAAGCCTTGTGCTCTAGGACGAGATTTCTGGTTGTGTTTGATGCGATCCCTGAGAGTGGCAGGCTTGGCTCCTAGCTCTTGGCGAAGTTGCTGCTGGAGGGCTCTAAACTCGTCTAGAGGCGGCGGCAAATCATCCAGGATAGTCAAGTGCACCCGGCTCCCTGGAGCGACCTCCCCGACCAAAAGGCGAGCCGTGGCATCCACAACCTTCCCCATCGACTGCCCTTCCCTCACTTCTGCCGGAGTAATGGACCGGACGTAATAATCGGTTTCTGGATGCTGAAGAAAGAAGTCGCGGTCTTGCTGCATGACCTGCTCCAACTGCTCCACCCATTGTGGGGTGAGGTGAGCGTGGGCATCATCTTGAGTGGCACCCGTGTTGGGATTGAACAGGAGGGTATGAGTCATGGCAGCTTCGCGATCGCACTGCTTCCATTGTGCCCTAGCCCCAAGGAGGGGCGATCGTCATGAGACGCTCCTGCGATCGCTGGGGTCAGGTGTACTCTGGCCTGCAGTCGGTAAAGGTGATGGCTTCGGCATCAAGGAAGCCTGCAATCGCCATTTCTAGAACCATTTCCAGCGGATATTGAGTTTCTTGAGCATGAGCCAGTAAAGCCCGTTGAATGTGCTCTGGTAAAGCTGCCAGAATCATTTTTGCGGCAACCGGACTGAGGTGTTCGTCGCTTTGCTCTGGGGATGGGGGGGTGCTGAGAGTTTGCATTAGTCCCTCGCAGGATACCTGGCGTTGTAAGGTGGCTTTGCAGCAGCAATGATAATGGCTTCCAAGCTCGATGATAACGTCTGTAGCTGAATGAAATCGAGCGGATAGAGTAGGAGCCTGACGTCCTCTGGGTCATAGTGATCTAACCAGGACCAGAGAAACGCTTTGTGGCCATCCCGAAATCGTTCCCGGCTATAGCGAGTCTTGCCCACATACAGCAGTCCCAGCTCTCGATGTCGAACCGCATAGATGCTGGCATTCGCCGTCACATTTTTGAACGATCGAGTAATTGGAATGCACTGCTCAAATGGGGTGTTGGTGAGAGAATCTAAGATAGCTAGGGCTTGTACTTCAACGTCATCGGTCATGCTCAGTAGAAGCTAAATAGTTTTTTGAAGTTGGGAAAGCTGATGAGAAGGCCGAGTCGAATTGTAGCCCAGATAGACCTGCTGATGGATCACTCAATCATGAGTAGCGTGTGGGATGTTGAGCAGCGCTGGTTTCTGAGATGAAGTAAGTTTGAGATGGCAGAGAAGGGAGTCTATGAGCGAACTGCACTATGTGTATATAGTCCGTTGTGCCAACGGTTCCCTTTACACAGGCTATAGCAAGAATGTGGAGCAGCGGATTGCAGCCCACAATGCTGGCAAGGGCGGACGCTACACCAGAGCCAATCGCCCCGTAGAACTGCTTATCTGTTGGCCTTTCCAGACAAAAACAGAGGCATTGAAGACGGAATATGCGATCAAACAGTTGTCCCGACAAACAAAGCTTGCTTTAGCAGCAGGTAGGTATGCCCCTGAGTGGTTAGATGCTTCCCTAAGATAAGTTGAGGCATCAGAGCGATCGCGCCCAAAACAAAACACAATGTCTTTCAGAATAGAAGCTTCAAAAGCCATGACAGGGAGAAGCTCTTTGATCTGTAACTAGAATATCCTTTTGGATAGAGTTCATTTGCAAAGTCTAAGCCTGGTAAGTCTTCTGGGTATCTCAATTGCGATCGCTACTGATGTCACAGAGATGGAGCTATCTCGTAATGTCGATATCGAAAAATGGAAGAAGATAAGCGATCGAACTTGCTGTCTACTAAGTTATCTTATCGTATGTGTTTGATGTTTGGCCGTTATCTTATCTTATTTGAATAGCTTATATGGAATTGTGGTTTAATTCTTGAAAAGCCTTATATAGCAGTATGTTCACGTGTCAAGCTTAAATAAGCTAAGAAACATACATCAAAATCCTCATAATTTGAATTTCTTATCATTCGCATCTTTGTGAAATAGAATAACTCACATATGTCTGATTTTTAATAGCTAGGTGGAAAAAGAATGAAATAAAGCATAAAGCTGAAACTATTACTGCATAAGCGTTTCAGGGTTTATGGATAGATGGTGATGCTCCAGCGATCGCTCCTGATCCCTATATACCTCCAGGCGATCGCTAGCCCACACAATAAAAAAGCTTATTGAATAAGATAAAGATAAGATATTCTAATAGATAATTTATTCTTATTAATGCAGGAGGTCCAACGGGGACAATAAAAGTATTATCTGATAATACTTTTATTGTCCCCGTTGGAC
>NZ_JACJPK010000022.1:0-3912 GCF_014696035.1 Trichocoleus sp. FACHB-262
AATCTTTTGCCGTGGTGAAGTATCTATTTGAGCTGGTCACGCATCAGCAGTGGTTTACGTTTGAGAAGGCCTTCATGTATGGTTAGCCCCACATCCTATTTAGGATTGCTATACACAATAGTGTCCCATCTGCTTCTTGATTTTTTGAAGGAGGAAGAGAACGGAACCTCCATTCTCCCTAAGTTTATCTTTGACAAGGCTAGCAGTTCTCTTAGCTTGGATAAAATCGATTTTTTGAAGAGTTTTTTCTAAATTGCGATCGCGAACACCTTGATCTATATCTTTAGCGTCAAACTCTCTAATTTGACCTTCTACTTCCTCGATTTCGGCTAAAATACCCTCTAACTCCCTGTTCAATCTCAATCGATCTAGTTCATTGGAAGCTGAGGTTAAATTATCTTCAAGAGCAGCGCATTTATCTTCTAATTGAGCAAGCCGCTCGGTATAAAAATCTCTTCTTTCTCTAATCTTGTTAGTTGCAAGCGATGGTTTATTGGAACCTTTCTTAGAAGCTGAGAGATATGAGAAGTATTCAGATTGCTGCTTTTTAGATTTGAATGTTTGCCATCGTTCCCACTGGGTAATGACGTGTTGGATAAAGCCCTGCTCACTCGAAGATAAACTGGAATCGATTCGATTAATGTATTCTAAGAAAATAACTAATCCCAGCCTTTCAGAGCTTTCGCTCTTGATATGAACTTTTGAAAGAGTAGAACAGAGGCTTATAACGAACTTACTTAAAGACTGATCTAACTGAAGTAACTCACAAGAGTTTTCTAAGCCGCAAAAGGTTAAGAAATTTCTACGATCATCGGCGGTTTGAAGGTATGAACTTTTAGTTAAAATCTGCTGGAGTTGGAGCTTTTCTTCTGTGACAAGAAATTCCATGTTTAGGATATAGAATTAATCAATCTCTCATTTTTACGAGTTAAAAAGTGCTTCTAGCAATTCAAGCTCTGCTTCCATCTCTGTATCCATAGCTGGTAAAGGCCGTTGCATAATGGAATAAAGCGATCGCTTTTGCATGGTTACCCCTTGCAAACCAATTTCATGCAGATGAGCGTGGATTTTTACAACCATGTTTCTGCGATCAGCCTTTATTAAATCAGGACTGCGGAAAATTGCTGCCTTCATAGCAGGCAAGAGGAATGTTGTTACCTTGTTATACTCACCGTTAAACACAGCGTCTTGAGCCTGGTAAACCAATTCTTTAATTTGGGTCAAAGACTCCCAATCTTGAGCTGTACGCTTTTCTATACGGAATAGCATGTAGCTATAGCCATCAAGAGGTTTACCATCACGCACAAACACCTTGGTTTTTCCAGGAGACCCCACTTTCAGGCTGTCATTGACAACACACAGTGTATCTAGAGTAATCTGGTTTTCCTCAGCCAAGATAGCGACGAAGTAACCTGGCTTGAGGTCATTGTTCCCCCCCCCACCACCAGTAGAAAAGGTTTGTTGATACCCCAACTCTAATTGACCCTCTCCAGCACCGATTAAGTCTTCAATCCCCCGATACACAGGTTCTGCTAGCTTCACCACGGTTGAGAGTTCTGGTACTGGCAATAACTCTGAAAACCGCCCCATCGTTTTGATAAATTTGCCGATCGGGTCACTATTCACCATACTGAACAATCCAGCTTGTAATTCCACTAGGCCATCATTAAAGGGAAACAGGGGTGTCAGTGGATAGTTACATTGAATTACCTTATTCAGATTCTCTTTCGACAGTTCTTGTAAGTGTCCTGGCTCAGCCAGATAGGGAATGGTAATAGATTTACCGCCATGATTGAAGCGAATCGCCGCATGAACGACTGGATAGCGTTCCCTAAACCAATCCACATCTCTGGCTAACCGCATCTCCACTAACCACAGACGACAGTATGCTTCCCCCGCGTTTATTGGTGTGGCATTATTATCTACATCAATCCGATATTCTGGTAAGAAAAGGGCTTGATATTTTGGGGACTCTCGCCTGAACGTTTCTGAGAAACTCTGCCAAAAACTCATTAATCACTTCCTTGCCAGTATCAAGACAGTTGAGTTTGAATGTTTAGCCAGAAGGCGCGAAGCGGAACACCAGACGTGGTTCCTGGCTCAAGCGATCGACCTGCACGCCCTATACCTAGGTTTCCCCGATGGATAGCCACTAATTGCCAATCACGATTAAAGATTGGCGCTCCAGATGAACCTTCAGCAGTACTGATGTTGTGGTCGATGTAATCTTCTCCCACTTGCACAATCTGGCCCAAACCGGAAATTACAACATAATGTCCTTGTGGATGGTGAATCAGACGAATTTCCTGATTGCTATCTAATATGGCATCGATTAGCTTAGCTGTTCGTTGTTTCGGCTCACCCTTGACTTTTACCAAAGCGTAATCGGGTTGAGTAGAGCGTGTCGCTGTATCCAGATCGAGTTGAAAGACATTTGAATCTAAGGGGTAGCTCCCAGAAGTGTGGTTAAAACGTACCCAAGCTTGTTTCGTCTGACTTTTACTAAAAATGTGGTCACATGTGAGTAGTAGATTCTTCCCGATTAGGACACCAGTACCAATGCCTTGTCCTTCAGGGGACTCAATTCTTCCAACAGCACTGCGAGCCGCTAAAGCCTTGAGGTTTTCCTGTCCCTGCTCGGCTAATCGGGTGAATAAAACTATGTCTTGATCTGCCAGTCCATAGATGGGAGCCAGATCGCATAAGTGTTTGAGTAGACTCACCAGCGGGTGATAATCCAAGTGTTGATTTGAAATGCAGTATCTTTGAAATTCTGCGACTAATGCTGGAGCAAATATATTGGATGTTGCACCCAGTTTTAGGTTGCTTAAAAGAGCAATATCGATGCCAGCACTCTCTAGAACCCTTCGGCGATCGATGGCATCATTAACCCTAAGAGCAAATGCGTTTAACGCCAAAGTTAAAGGTACAACATCTTTCTTCGCCAAAAATAATTCAGGATTCATGACGCTTTCATCTGTCCAACTTGAATCTGAGTCTATAAATTGAGATGAAACTTCAACAGCTTGATGAGGCTGTATCGAAATGGAAGCAGGAGCCTCAGCCGGTGATTTCGGGCTGAGGCGACGCTTCAAATCCTGAATAAACTCCTCCGAGGAGGTTGATTGAACCCTCTGTTTGTACAGAGATTTCTCAATTGGAGGAGCAACACTTACGTAAAGGTTACGGATGTATGTCCGACGTGCGGCATATTTCCTGTCTAATTGAGACGACCAGTAGTCATACCAGTCCCAGAGAGACCCGAAGTGGTTTGGATTTGAGATAGACAGTCCCGCTTCTTGAAGCAGCTCAATTTGTAGCTCAACTTCCCGGTAAAGCTTAATGTACTCCTCCTCCTCCTCCTCAATGCGGGATTCTCCAGTAGCAACCTCGATCATGATTGATTGCAGCTTTTGAATCTTGATTAGAAACTCTTCAAGTTGTGCAGGTTCCATAAACTACATCTGAATTTTCCACAGACTCCCCCTCGTCTTCTACAATGGAGCCCTGCCTAATTCTGAAGGCGAAGATGCTCCAGTTGCTCAACGAGCTGCTCTATCTGGCTGTCCCTGTCGCGAAACCACTCTCTAGACCAAACCCTGTGAATGCGCCAGCCAAGTTTCTCCAAAACCAATTGCCGAAGGCGATCGCGATCGCGGACGGTTGGATGTCTGTGATAAGTTATTCCATCACACTCAATACCCAAGAGAAATCCATCCTGTTGGTCGTTTCTTACTGCTAAGTCAATCCGGTATTCTGAATAGCCTATCTGCCTCTCCACTCTGTACTTCCGCTCGCTCAAAGCGTGGTAGATGTCATCTTCTAAAGAAGGATTTACTCGAGTCAAATTCTCAGATTGATTCCTCTCCAGTTTGTTACCATTACTTGCAGCGTAAGTAATGTATTGCTTTA
>NZ_JACJPK010000023.1:0-5427 GCF_014696035.1 Trichocoleus sp. FACHB-262
GGTATAAGTCAATTTATTCACAGCAGTAGAATATGCCGTGAGTCTAACCAGTCGCTGCACCGGAACGTGTCAAGTTAAGTGGTTGAGTTGCAAAGGTTTTCTGCGTCCGGTGAGCTTGGTCGTTCTGCTGCTTGAGTTATCGTAGAGGGCAGCAGTTTGAGTCTTGTCTGTAGGACGACGAATGAGTTTATCGGAGTTTACCAAACAAGCGATATTTGAACAATGGTCATTTCTCGCTGAGGCAACGTTTGAGCTAACAGCGCAGGGTTCAAGCCGTGCAGTTTATTTTGTTCGCGCCTCAGAGCATCAGTTTGTTCTAAAGTTTTACGCAGCTACCACTGCGATCGCTCAGATTCACTATGAGCATTCATTGCTTACGTTTCTAGACTCTGCTCATCTCCCTTTCGCGATTCCAGTACCCCTCCAGACCGCTTCTGGCGAAACCTTTATTGCCGTTGAAATGGATGGACAATTGCTTAACGCTGCCCTACTGCCTCGGTTAGTCGGACACCCAATGGAGCGGCGAAACCTGCATCAGATTCAATCGGCTGGTTTTGCCTTGGCGACGTTGCACAATGCGCTTGCCGAGTTCGATCCGCAGGGTCAGTACGCGAAACTGCCGTTTTGGGGAGCATTAGACCGAATTCATCCGCAAGTCAGCGATCCCTTCACAGTTCCACAACTTTTACAGCTAGGTTTAGAGGAACAGAGACATTTAAATCAACTGTTAAATGAGGCAATCGAATCCTCTCCTGAGCTATACGCAACACTTCCCATTCAGACCATTCATGCAGATTACATAACACCAAACATTCTCGTGAACCAGGATCAGGTGGTTGGAATTCTAGATTTTGAGTTTGCAACGCGCGATTTGCGACTGTTGGATTACATGAGTAGCTTAGATCAGCTTGCATCCTTTCCTTGGCAGGAAGTTTTATTTGAGGAAATTGTGCGAGCCTTTAGCACGGGCTATCAAGCGTTGTCTTTACTGACACTGGCAGAAATGAGAGCTGCCATTTCGGTGTGGAAGCTGCAACGCGCCAGTTCGCTGGTCTACTGGACAGGGTGGTTAGTGGAAGGAAAAGGGAGTCGGCAAAAAATTGTTGATGCTGTTGTGGAGACGCTGAGATTTGAAACGTGGCTCCAATCCAATCAGAGGAAGTGGCTTGATGCTTTAGGTTGCGTGTGAGTTTATTAAAGTACAGAAACATTGCTGGTAGCGACAGAACAATTCGATTGCAGCGGACAAGCAAAGTTTTTTCGTCTATCGTTCCATTTTTCTCGTCGCCGCTGAATTGCACGGTTATCTCGCTTCGTTCAGTCATGTTGAAGTTTATGTAGACTTGGATCATGGTTTCAAATCTCTCATTCCTGTATGAAATCAGAAGATGTTTTGCAGATTGTGACCTGGTTAGAGCGGGCAGAGATTCCTGTATGGTTAGATGGTGGTTGGGGTGTCGATGCCCTGTTAAGTCAACAAACACGATCGCACAGTGATCTCGATCTCGTAGTTAGGTTGGAGGATGCTGGTCAGATTGAACAGACCCTCGCTATCTATCAGTTCGCTATCATACTGAATGAGTTACCGACGCGGTTTGTGATGAAAGATGCTAACTGTCGTAGTGTTGACTTTCACACTGTCCAACAGGATAGTAGCGGACAGTTGATTCAAGTCCTACAAGACGGCACGCCTTTTCATTATCCACAGGATAGTTTAGCTGGACAGGGCAGGATCGACGGCAATGTGATTTCTTGCATCACACCTGAAGTGCAGATGCTATGTCACACAGGATACAACCCCCAAGCAAAAGACATTCATGACGTTCGACTATTGCAGCAATACTTTAATCTTCCACTTCCAGAAGAGTATGTTGGTGTTGTGACAGGCTTCGAGTAGTCATGAAAGTGAAGCAACAGCGAGATAACAATTCGATTGCAGCGGACGAGCAAAGTTTCTTCGTCTATCGTTCTGGTTTTATCGTCGCCGCTGAATCGAACCGTTCTGCCGCTGCACACGGCTTGGCTGTTAGTCAAACTTAAATTATGCAGATTGAGCATTTAGAGTTTAAGCCAATTGATTTGGCAAAGCACGCCGATGTTTGCGTAGCTTTCCGGGAAGATTCATATGTTTGCAGCTTTGGGTCAGCAGAACTCTTTCACGGGGCCGATGGCAAAGGAGCAGAACGCTACGTCAACTGGCTGTGCGAGAAGATGAAACGGTTTCCTGGTGGCTGCGTTCACGTTTGGTCGGGTAGCGAAATCATCGGTCAAATGGAAATGGGACGTTTTAGGTCAGATGCCTCACTAGGTTACGTCAATTTGTACTACGTCACTGCCCGTTGGCGCGGCACTGGTGTTGCCAGTTTGCTTGATGAATATGCAACAGCCTTCTTCAAACGGCTTAGCTTGCACTCCGCCCGTTTAAGCGTCACTCCGACAAATACAAGAGCAGTAGAGTTCTATCTTAGGCATGGATGGAAGGACTTGGGGCCACGAGAGAACGCGCCTGAGGTTCACTACATGGGAAAAGATTATGAGTGACCGACAGAAACAGAACAAGGTGTTGCACTCGACTGCCTACACTCTACGCTCGTGCTTCCACCAGCCTCTAGCGGCGAGTGAGCTGAATCGTTGTACGGCATCGCTAGCTACTACCCGCAGTATGTTGAAATGCATCATGTAGCAGAAGACAATTCATCCTTTTATGTACGTGTCCCAGCAAAAGTTTTGGGATGCTTACGTGATGGAGAGATTACCGTTATCCTTCTTCCTGTCCATGGATTAGCCCTAACACAGCCGCTCGAGGCTCATCTCATTCCTGAAACCTTGAGGATGCCTAATAGTGAGTTTGATATATTGTTCAAACATCCTGGCGCAGAAATGATCCGAGTCCTATGCCACGATGAACCCTGCCCAGAAATTGATAAAAGCAATGAGTGAGGTTCGACTCGATTTGGGTGTCGTTCGCTCGGATCGGGAACAACGTGCAGTTGTGGCAGACCTAGATAGACATCGAGTAGAGTTAACACAGATCTAAATACTCGGTTGTAGAGTCCTGCCGTACAACAATTGCGGTGCAACGGATTGAAAGAAGTCGCTGTTGCTGAGTCCAAGTTCTTGGTAACCTCTGACCGCAACCGTTAGTCTGCCAAGACTGAAGGGTATGGTTAGGATGACTAACAAACAATCGCCAAGTTTTGTGGTTGCTATAAGTGGTCCCTCTGGAGCAGGAAAAACTTCTCTGGTTCAAAAAGTAACCAGTTTGCTAGAAGATGCTGTATCTCTCTATTTCGACGATTATGCCTCGGTATCGAAATACCCCTCGAACTTCTCTGAGTGGATTAAAGAGGGAGCCGATCCCAATCAATGGCAAACGCCACAACTCCTTAAAGACTTACAGAGCTTACGGCGTAGGAAAGCCATTTCTCTGCCCGATAACAAAGGAATAATCAAGGCAGCCAGCTTCATTGTGATGGAGGAGCCATTTGGTAGAGAACGAGCCGAAATGAACGAGCTTATTGATTTTGTAGCATGTATCGACCTGCCGCTAGAAGTTGCCTTAGCACGTCGGTTGCTGCGAGATGTTGAATGGTGTCTCCGTGAAAGAGATCCAGAATACCTGGCAACTTATCTCAAAGAATACCTAATAGGATATCTCAGTGGTGCTACCCGCGAACTGTACCTTGAAGTAAACGCAAGGGTCTTGAAGAATTGCGATTTGGTTCTAGATGGAGTTAAATCCCTGGATGAGCTGGCAGATGAGATAATCGCTGCGATTAAAACAAAACTGGGGACAGTCTAACTGTAATCAGGAGCAGCCTAACAATCCGCCTGCACACCGACCGTTTAGAATTACCAGTTGAGTCCGAAAGTTCACTAGCGGCGGGTGAGGCGGAACGTTAATAGCTAGCAACAATGCCGAAAATGACCAACTTCGGCATTGTTATGCTTACGATCGCTTAAATTTTCAATCGTTTGAGGCGTACTACAAGAAGCACGCCTCTATTCGTTTTCGGCAATGTTTGCAAGAAATGTATAACACCTCCTCTCAAACCGAAAAATTAAGAGGTGCGAGCGCAGTGTTTTGATCACACCCTTTGTGCCCTTTCAATCTTCAGTTGATCAAGGACTGCCCAGCCATGATACTGCGGCGGCAATATCATTGTAGAACACGCGATGATTGGCTTCGCCAAACGCCAGGCGGGCCAGGTAAGCAATCCCCGTATTGGGCACAACTATCGCGACTTTTACATCAGCTTGCTTGAGCGCATCGGTTAACCCCTGCTGCGTGAGCACGATTTCTATCGGCGGGCGCTCAAGCTCCAAGGCATCGTACATCACCTGTTTGCAACCCGTGTCCCTCTGCAACACTCCAATGCGCTGATGGCACTCCTGTATGAGGTCGGCTGTAGCTACCCCGCGAATTCGCGCGATGATGATTCCACCCACAGGTTCAACCCATAACTGATCTGGACTCTCGTTTGGCATAATGAATGATGCTCGTTGATGAAATTGTCTCGGCTCAACTCTTAATGAGCCCGAATTCTTGAGCATTTCTTCGCTCTAGTTTCGCCTTCTATTCTGCCTAATCTCCCAGAAACGGGAGTAGACGGCATCCAGGGTGCTGACATGGAATCACGACCTCGAAACTTATTAGTCCAGTCCAAGAGATCAACTGATTCATTAAGCGTCGATACTTCAAAAACGTAAAGCCGCGATCGCCCCCTCCATCTGAAGCTCCAATACCTTCAAATACCGCTGAAGTGCTTGTAATCTGCGGTACCCCGATATCTCCTGAATCACTCGCAGCGGTATCCCGGCACTGCTCATCTGGGTCAGAGCAGTTCTTCTGAAGCTGTGAGTACTGGCTCCCACTAGCCCCAAACGAGCGCGATCGTTGATTAGATACTGAGCGATCAAGGACTATCAAAAAAGGAGTATAAATTGACAAGGCTGAAACGACCTGAAATCAGGCCGGGAGTTTTGAGTAAAGACGCTATCAAAAAAGGGTCCTTTTTTGATACCCTTGCTGCATGAAAAAACAGTTTGTGCTCTCTACTTACGAGTCTCAACAACTGACAAAGGGCAAGACACTGATAACCAGCTTTTGCAACTACAGGAATTTTGCGATCGTTAAGGTTGGGAAATTGCAGCCACCCAATTATGTAAGACCGACTCATTATTATTGAGTAGATCTTGCTTTAACGCTTGAAACAGCATCAAGTTTTGGCATCGATCAAAGTTGGTCAAATTTCATTCAATTGTGAGGAGCGATCGCTTCCAGAAGTGAGGGCGATCGCGGCTGGCGCTACTAGGTATTGGAATTACTAAAGTCTGAGCTCACTGAGGAAATAACCACCGTTAGACTTTGCCAAAGGATGACTCCACAAGCCTAGCTGAGCTAGTCTGTGAGCTAATGACTTTTGC
>NZ_JACJPK010000024.1:0-3214 GCF_014696035.1 Trichocoleus sp. FACHB-262
TTGTCCAGATTGGACGCACCATACAGAAGTTGAGTTATCAAGGTTCTACCCCTGACCCTGCTTTATTTCAAACCTTGTGGAGGGGCTTGACTTGGGCAGGAACGAGTTGCACGACAGGATACATGTAAAAACCTGCAAGATGAGCCTTAAACAACCGGTACGTAAATGTTCCAGCCATTCGCCAAAAAAACTTGAGTAATTGCGGGAAGCTACAACTATTCAACGAAAAAATAGGTTTTCAGCCTCCCAAGAAGCTCCGAAATGAGGCATGTACTAGTGATTTTCGAGTAATACTTAGTTCAAAAGTAGGCCAAACCTGTACTACTGCAAGCTTTTAGAGGTTTGCTTCAAGGGGTCAAAAGTTGAGATGCTTGTCTACTAAGCAATTGAACCCTATCCTGCAGGTTTTTACACGTATCCTGTGGGAGCATGTCATCTTTTTCCAAAGAAATTCAAAAGCTAGTAAATCCGTGTCAATAGGACAACGCATTTCGGGGGTTTGGTTTTTTTCTTCAAAAGGGAGACATACTCCCGAGCTTGAGTGCTTTGTCCTATGGCGTACTTGTCCAGAAGTAAGCAGTTTTGTAGCGTTAGCGCAAATGGACTGAATCAAACTTGATAAGTTGGCTTGCTACAATTCCCTAACGTTGGTTTTAGTCTAAAAGTTACGAGAACGCCTATACCTGCTTGAGGGGTTGTGCAAAGCACCCAAGTTTGAACCAAATTAGTTAACAAAACAATCGGCAACTATCGACAGAACACAAGCTACTATAGCAATCCGCTCTGAGTTGTGAGAACTATCAAGCTCAATATCTTGTATTAAGTCACGTTTGCCCCACGTCTCATCTAGTATTGCTATAGATTAACTCGTAACCTGTTAATCTAGTAACTTTATTACTTGCTGCTTGCTGGCACAACCGTCAATAATTAATCTACTACTTCGTGCGCAACCTCAGCTTTAGTCTGCTTAATCTCAGTACCAAGTTCCTCCAGTTTTTTATCACTCATACACTGGCGTACTTTAGGAAAGAGACTGTTCTCTTCTTCATCCAAATGATTCAGCATAAACTCTTGTAGTCCCCTAACTTTTTCTTTGAATTTAGATGATTCGTTAGGGCTTATAGATTTAATTTCCAGAACCATTTGGTCGCCTTTGTCATGCTCTTGGTGACCTTTATCAATCAGTTCCTGAGTACCTTCACAATTGCTTGCTTCTGGGTACAGGACTTGCTCTTCGGCTTCAGCATGTATAGTTAGAATGTTGCCGAGTTTCTCAAAATTATCCTCTAACTCTTGGGGGTCATCAGTATTCTCAATATTTGAAAAGAGGCTTCTAATCCTGGCATGATCCTTTTCTAACGTTTCAATACCGTCCATTTCGTCTTTACTCCTTTTCTGACATTGCTTTGCTAGACTACTAAAAGATTTCTTCGTTGCTATAACAAGTTGAACTTGGTAGTCGACTGCTTCTTGCTTCCTCAATTTAGGTGTGGCAGACCGAAAATACCTAAGCACAAAGACATAAATGAACGTCTCCGCTGCAAGCAGACGGAGTATCACTTCGATACACCTCACACGCTTGCGGCTCGGCTGCGCTCAACAGCACCCATTCGGACTGCTGTGCCTCATTGCGCAATCTGGGCTGATAGTCGGGCACTGGTTGTGCATCTTTTTAACCTCCTGAAGTTTCCATAACAAAGTAGCTGTTTCGCTCATCCTGTCGCTATCCCTAGAACAACTTCCGGTAGGCTGCATCCTGGTAATTGGCTACGCCCCTTCGGTCTTAATGTCAGCCTGTGACTTAATTGAGCAAGGCTTGGTGTATCTGCCTTACGCCTTGAACGGAAATATCCCAATGCTGGGCGAGAGTGGGGCTGACGGTACGTCTTTCCCTCGATCGGCATCCCGCTCGACCCGCGCAGCGGGCTGCGCTGCCGCCGTCGCACGTTTCGCCACAGTTTTGCGACCCATTTGTTGCAGGATGGGTATGATATTCGGACCGTTCAGGAGCTTTTGGGGCATAAGGATGTGAAGACAACGATGATTTACACTCACGTTCTCAATCGAGGCGGACGAGGCGTAAAAAGCCCTCTTGATTCATGACCCCTAGTTCGTGATGTGTAAATCTAAGCAAGCTTAATCTGCACAAAAACATTGCCGAATTGAGGCATTTTCGGCAATCAAGGGGGTGGTAACGACCCGCTTCACCGCTCGCTTAGATTTTCAGACTCAATCAACCAATCCGATATGGTCGGTGGGCAAGCAGATTGTTAGATAGTAGTCTCCTTATTCTCCTTTGTCTGGGCGGATTGGACAAAGCAGCAATCTCCTACATCGTAAGAATAAAGTTTTGGACGCTGATTTGCGTCCACTTCCTTGTATCCAAGACGTTTCAAGAGCCGAATGCTCCGCTGATTCCTTGGATGTACAGTGGCCCACCATGCGGTTCCTGGTGCAACAGCAGCCAGGTAATCGTGCCACCAGAGCATCGCCTCGAATGCCAATCCCTTTCCCCACCAAGCTTCACCTAACAAATAGGCCACCTCACCCCATTCTCCGTATCCTGTCGCCTCCAGCCGACCAATCACTGGAGAGGGAGGAGTTTTTAACCGGATTGCCATGGTAAACCATTGCTCAGTCGGCGTTGCCAAAACCACAGGGCCGTGAGAACGGGCAGCGTACTCTGTCCTCAACTCCTCTATAGTCGGTGGATTTCCATTTGGATCGATAAAGGCAAGGACGGAGGGCGTGGTCAAAATAGAAAAGAGT
Source organism: Trichocoleus sp. FACHB-262 (assembly GCF_014696035.1). Lineage (NCBI taxonomy): Bacteria > Bacillati > Cyanobacteriota > Cyanophyceae > Leptolyngbyales > Trichocoleusaceae > Trichocoleus > Trichocoleus sp. FACHB-262. Next base: position 2,770 of record NZ_JACJPK010000024.1, read on the forward strand.
TCGTCGGCATGGACATCAGTGAGTGGCTCGAAATGTAGGTTCTGACTCTGCATTAGTGTGATCCTTCTGCTCTTGTGAAAGCCGCCTAACGTTGCCCATCACCCGCCCCTACCTTTTAGCCTGAAACTGCCTCACAAGCCGAGTTCACAGGACTATGAGTTAGTGATGTCAAGCCTCCCAAATAGAACCGTTCAACCTCATCACTTCCCCAACGCTCCAAAGCGATCGCCTAATATCTGACGCTCAAGAAGTAGAAGGGTTGATTGCGGTTTCCTGAACCTTGGGTTCTGTGAATATCGCGATGCCACAATGCTCCTGGTGTCTGATTAACATATAGCAATCCTAAATAGGATGTGGGGCTAACCATACATGAAGGCCTTCTCAAACGTAAACCACTGCTGATGCGTGACCAGCTCAAATAGATACTTCACCACGGCAAAAGATT
>NZ_JACJPK010000025.1:0-4165 GCF_014696035.1 Trichocoleus sp. FACHB-262
TGATTGCGAGGTATGTCAAAGAGCAAGGCAAGGAGTATTTGAACTACATCGAGATGAGCAATTAGCCCTCTTTTGATGCTGATACCCCGCTGCTTGCGGCGGGGTAGTTCATTAATGGAGGAGATGTCACTTCGGGGAATATGTCATACCTTAAGGATGGAGGAGCTTGTTACTCCAGGGATGCTAGTGATCTGCTTGTACTTGTATATTTCCCAATAACTCAACTTGCTTACATGCAGGAGACTGATTAATTGTATGGGCTAATATGCACCCTCTCCTGCCATGCCTTGATGGAAAGTAATTCGCAGGTATCTCGTCTACTGAGCATGAGCCTCCAGGGATGAGGCGATGTGGAGCTATAAAGGTATTAAACCTTTAGGTGTTTAGGCCTTTAAGCTATGAGACGCTAGTTGCTTGGAGTAACGATCGCAGAATGCTTTCCTTCCCACTTCTAAAGCTATGATTATTCCTCGCAGTCCACTGCGACCGCATTAGGATCTATAAGGGTTCCAACGTCAGAGCCCCACCAAAAATCAACTGCAAAGCACTTGTAAGTAGCTGGCCGATTTTTCAAATCAGAAGATTTAATGCGATAAACTTCCTGCTGGCATTCTGAGCAGTACCTTATATTTGAGTCGCTAGTTTCCCTCAAGCCATCCCACTTTTTTGAGCATTGAAAAAGAAAGTCACACTTCCCAATTGATTCATCCCCTTTTTCTTTTGTGAGGTAAAACAAGTAAACTTGTGGCCCCAACACAACGACATCCCCATTTTCTAGATTATGGGCTTCCAGCTTATGGCCCTCAATTGAGATACCAGTGATACTCGGCTTACCTTCTAGATTGCCGTCAATAATTCGATAGCAAGAGCTACCATCCTCACGCGATTGTTGAACTAAGGTGGCATGATGCGGGCTCACAAACATTGAGAAGAGACGAATATCACGCTTCGCGCTTCTCCCAATTGAGTAAGTGGGAGCATCCAGAAGAAGTTCTCGAATCCCTCTATTATCCTCAATAGCCAGGTAGTGGAGCTGATTCATTAATTTTTCTCTGCAACTAAATGCCTATCTAGCTGGGCTCTAGCTAAAAGTTCGGTTCTACTCCCGCTTGCCTACACCTAGCACGTATCAATTCAAGGTATCTGCTATTGGTACCTTTGGGCTGTCGGGAAGGCAGTGAAGCGTGACGGTCCCGCGGATCAATATAGGTTTGGTCCAGCTTATGCTTCCCATTACGTTCAACTAGCGTCAGTGTTCGGGCGGCGATAGGGTCGCTATTTTCGCAGCTATGAATAATATTAGTGATTACTAGCTTCAGCCCTTTGTTGCGCTTTTCAGGGTTCTTGAGCTTCAGATCATACTGAACGCCTTTGCCAATCAGCTTCTGTGTCCAGTAGTAACGCCAGTTGTCCCTCAAAGTGAATGTAGTTGCCTTGATGGACGCTGTGTCAATCAGCCAATTCCCATTCATTTCATCCGTTACCCAATTTTGGGTTCGAGGTTGTTTATCAGCATCGATTGTTGGCATTGAAGTGGTGCGATTGCAACCCATTAGTAATAGGAGCACTCCCACCGACACTCCCGCGATCGCTTTCCACTTCATGGTAACTCTCAACTAACTAGGATTAGCCTACCAACTAAGCAAAAGCAATCTTCTTCCACCTTGCTAATCTGACTAGTTAGTTGGGGATTCTCCTCACTTTCTCACTGATTGAATGATGCGATAACTGCATCCCACATCTCATTAATTCGATGCTTTTGCTGCATCTTGGCTAGCTCTTGCCTCACCATTACTGCCACTACCTCTCTCAGTTGGCTTTCAGGAATGAAGCGCTCCTGCATCTATAGCCCCTTGGGTGCGATCGCCTTACCAGTAAAGTACCGTTGTTGATGCTCTGGTTGGGGCGGTTTTTGGGTAGTGAAGGAGGTGCTGGGATTATGGTAGAGCGGGCGATCGGATTTTTGATTTAGCTTGAATTGGGCTTTCGGGCTTAAACGCTGTGCAAGCGGAGTTTGGGTAAGTTAAATACATCAATAAGCAAAGTGAGCTCTTGATGTATTCTGTCCAGCATCGTCTTGCTGCTACGGTTTGCTTACTGAGTATTCTCCTACATGCCTGTGCCAACCCTGTGTCTAAAGAGGCTAGAACTGCAAGTTTGTCCTTCAAGGCTACTAACACGATTCTTTCAGCGCTTCCTATGACTAACAAAAATGCTGAGATTGCTTTTGTTTCTAATCGGGATGGTATAGAGGCGCTCTATGTGATGAATGCCGATGGGTCTGGACAAACTAAGAGAATGTTTGTAAATAGATATGAAGTAGAAAGAATTCAGGTAGTGAAATGAGCAATATCTAAGGAGTCGAAGCTCTGGGGACGGAACTATGAGTCCACGCAACTATGACAGTGGCCTCAGCAATGAGGAATGGCAACGCATCGCCCCCTTATTACCGTCACAAAAACCCGTGGGCAAACTTCGAGAAGTCAGCTTACGAGAAGTGCTGAATGCCATCTTCTATCGAGCTGACAATGGCACCAAATGGCGCAACTTGCCGAGTGATTTCCCTGCGTGGCAAACCGTCTATGGCTATTATCGTCTGTGGGTGAGGCTAGGTCTGTGGGAGCAAATCAATCAGGCACTCGTGCAGCAAGTGCGAGTTCACGAAGGACGTCAGGCTCAACCGAGTTTAGCCATCATTGACAGCCAGTCGGTCAAACTAGGACAAAAAGGGGGGAAGAGCAGGGCGTAGATGGCAACAAACAGGTGAAAGGGCGCAAACGCCACGTTGTCGTCGATGTGCTAGGGCTCGTCTTAGGCTGTTATGTCACTGCTGCCAACACAGCTGATGTCAAAGCGGCCCCTGCGGTACTGCTGTGGGTGTTAGACCTCTATGAAAGGATTGCCAAAGTTCTGGCAGACAAAGGGTATCGAGGGAGATTAGCAACTCTGATTCAGCGAGCCTTTAGGGAGCGGCAAGTGGAGCTAGAAATTAGCCAACGTCTTGAAGAGAGCAAAGGCTTTCAGGTGGAGCCCAAGCGATGGATTATCGAACGCACTTGGACTTGGTTAGAGAACGCTCGTATCCTGACTCGTGACTATGAGCGCTTGCCGGAAAATCACGAAGGCATGATCTATGTCGTCATGATTCGATTGATGCTGCGGCGATTAACTAAGAACCGACGGAGATGGAAATCAAGCAGTGCTTAATAACCTTTTACAAACACTTTCTAAGATCAGCCGCAATCCTGAGACTAGCTATTACAAGCCTGCTTGGTCGCCGAATGGTCAGCAGATCGCTTGTTCTGCGGGCCAGGCGGGTAAAAGCTCAATCTATGTGATGAATGCCGATGGATCTGGAGAAGTCGAATTAGCAAGCGAGTATAGCAGTTCTTCTCCCACTTGGTCACCTGACGGTAAAAAGATTGCCTTCCACGTAACTGTTAGCGGTGGCTTTTTCCCGCTGGGTGCCATTTATGTGATGAATGCTGACGGATCTAATCCAATCAAACTAATCGAGGATGCAGGCAGCCTTTCGCCAGCCTGGTCTCCTGATGGCAAACGCATTGCTTTTACCTCTAGCCGTCATGTGACGAGCCTTAGCATGGTCAATACTGAGATTTATGTCGTGGATGCGGATGGTTCGAACCCAACTCGATTGACAGATAACTTAGTCCCAGATGAGTCTCCGAGTTGGTCCCCGGATGGCAAGCAAATTGCTTTTGCTTCACTTCGCCAGGAGCGTTTTAACATCTATGTGATGAATGCGGATGGGTCTGGTCAAACTCAGCTAACGCAGAATCCATTTGGTAATTGGAGTTTATCTCCAAGTTGGTCCCCGGATGGCAAGCGGCTGATTTATGCTCTCCAACCGATCGCGTACAAGCCGAAGACCGAGATTTACACGATCCATGTGGATGGCTCCGAGAACACGAGGCTCACCGACTTTGAAGCCGAAGAAACAGTCAATGAATTTCCTGTTTGGCGACCCATCAATTAGGGACCACTTCCAATTAGCCACTGTTCGTGGCGACGGATGATGTCTGGCGTTACTTATCCTTCTTTTGTTACTACGGTGAGAGGAAACTGATCAGTTGCACTCAAGCCACTTTGAGTTCTGCCACTTCCAGCTCTGAGCTTGGCAACAGGCGAAAGGTATCCATCCAAT
>NZ_JACJPK010000026.1:0-4527 GCF_014696035.1 Trichocoleus sp. FACHB-262
CACCTTGTCTAACCTGCCCCAGCTGATTCATCAGCACACCCACTTTCACTGGTGGAGAGAAGCTGAAAATAGTAGGGGTTTGTGAAGCGGAAACCGTATCAGATGGTCTGGACAACTGACTAACCTGAGGGATTAAATTGGGGCGATCGCTAGTTAGTAGCTGGCGGTTGCCCTTTTGAGTTTGAAGCTCTGGATTCCGTTCGGGTGGGGTGGCTTCATTCCCTGCGCTTCTTGTAACTCCATAGTAACTCTACTATAACCCTTCTTCAACTCTACAGTGGATTGACTATATAACTAAGCAAGGGTACGCTTGAGTTGTATAGTTCTAGAGAAGAGTTACCTTCTATGACAGTGGCTACCGACAAAAAGAAAATTTCCGCATATTTGGATGAGCCACTCTTGGAGTGGTTTCAGGAGTATGCAAAGAAGCAAAAAAGATCAGTTTCCTCTCAAATCAGCTTCATGATTGAGCAATTAAAGGATGCCGAAGAAGGTAAGTAGCTAGTTCGCACAAAGGAGCGATCGCACATGGCACAACTAACACTTGCCTACCTGCAAGAGCAGATTACTAAGTTGGAGGCTGAACAGAAAAAACTAGCCGCCCAGCAAGAATGGATGGAGCGAATCTTTCAGGTTCACGGTATTAGCGGTCCTTGGGTATCACCACAGAATGCCGCTGACCTTCTCTGTATTGATAGGCGCGGCGTGATGCAGCATGTCCGCAGAGCTGAGCGATTCAGAGAGCTTGGTCGAGATTGTGAGTGCCAGTATGGAGTGCATTACCGCCAAGTTCCTAGACTCAAGGATGAGCCATGCGAACGTGCTACGTGGCAAATCCATGTCACCGAGTTTGAGAAGCTTATATCCATTCCTCAGGACAACTTAAAGGCAGGTTAGCGATCGCCATGATTCAAGCCATCCCCCAAAAAACAAGCGTCAAACCTGGGTATAGGCCCCAAGCTTTAGACACCGACATTGAGGCTGATGTCGTTCAATTTCAGCTTTTGCGGCAACGCAGCAACACTCAGCGATTGGCGATCGCCATAGGACTTACCCGATGGGCAAAAGCGGCCTCTTTGCGAGGGATGCAAAAAGCCAATCAAACAAAGTTTCGAGAGCGATTTGCTCAATCTGTTTTGGGCGAAAAGTGGTTGCCTTGCCTGACTCCAACTAATGACCCCGCCATGTGGACGCAAGACCCTAGTGAGATAGCCCGACTACTTCACCCCATTTTTGAGCAACTAAGAATTCCCTACTACATCACGGGTGGAGTTGCAGCCAGTATGTATGGCGACCCCCGCACCACTCGCGATATGGATTTGGTCGTTGAAGCGCGACGGGAAGATATTTTTCAGCTTGCCGAAGCTTTGGGACAAGCAGGTTTCTATTGCCCACCTGGAGCCGTAGAGGAGATTGCAGAGGGACGGGGGCAGACACTGAGTGTCACTCACATGCAGCAGTTGTTAAATGCTGACCTTGTTCTCAATGCCAATACGGATTTCGATCGCTCAAAGATGGCCCGCCGCCGCTTAGAGGCGATCGATGAAGCTGAGCTGCTCCAAGTGTGGGTGATTGCCCCTGAAGATTTAATCCTGGCAAAGCTGCTGTGGGGGCGTGGCAACCAATCCGAGAAACAGTGGCGTGATGTCCTGGGGGTTCTCAAAGTTCAGCTTGACACTCTGAACTATGCCTACCTCGCAGAGTGGGCTGAGCAGCTAGCAATCTCAGAAATGCTTCAGCAAGCGCTGATTGAAGCTGGAATTTGATGGCAAGGAAAATTGTTGGATGAGGCGATCGCAGCTCTGGAGAAACTATGGCAACAGACCAAAGACTTGATGATATTGACCGACGGCTCGAACGACTCACAACTATTTCTGAACAAGTTGTAAATCGGTTCCAAGGCATTGATGCCAGAACTGAATCTATTTTTCTAGCCCTTGATCAACTGAGACAGCGGCAGGAAGCCAGTCAAAGTCAGCTTGACCAATTAAGGCAACGTCAAGAAGCCAGTCAAAACCAACTTGATCAGATTAGGGATGAGCAGCACAACTTGTCAGGGCTAGTTGATGCACTACTTCAAGCGATTGACAGAAATAGTGCAGAAGCTGCGACCGATCGCGCCTTTGTACGGGGCTTGCAAGTAGAAAACCATCGAATCTGGCAATATCTGCAAGAGCAGCGACGTGGCGATGGGGGCTGAGCAATGGATACCGAGCAGCGACTAACTCAAATCGAAGCACAGCTATCGCTCCTTGCAGAAGCAACTGCTCGGATCGAATCTAAGTTAGAACAAATCCTGACTGAACTAGCTCGGCCACCACGGACAGATCGACGCTCTTGGTTCCTTATCAAAGAAGCTTATTGGCAATTAGGCTTTAAAAACCCAAACGCATTAACATATTGGCTTCGTCGTGGAAGGCAAGAAAACTGGCTCAAGCTCGGGGTCCACTTCAAACCCAGAGTCCCAGGGGCAGGGCGATCGCCACTATTGGTGCATCTGGAGCGCTGCGAAGCGGTAGCAACATCAAAACAGAGGAAGTGAGGAGGAAAGCTGACGCTCTTAAAAGCCCTAGTTTAGATGCCCTTGAAATAAAGGTGAAGAGGGCTGTTGTGCAGCATGAATCTTCGAGACGATTTTTGAAGGTACAAGCAACGTTCTTTACTACTAAAGAAATGCATAATGAGTAGCAACATCAGGCAAGCTCTACAAGTTCCAGTTAAAGAGGCTACACCCCCGTGGGATCAGGTTATTTCTGCGATTCAGGAGCTATCGCCGCCTGAAGGGTTAACCAAAAACCAAAAATTTCTGATAACGCAACTCCAAGTAGATTGGGTGATTGGACTTCATTACCTTTATCAGAAGAAATGGAACAATCGCCACAAGTTGCCTATACGATTCCAACCTAAAACTCAGAAAATTTATAAGCTTTTTGGGGAATACCTGTATCAACTTGTAGAGCTCTGTACCCAGTGCCATGCATGGCAGAAAACTCCTTACCCAAATGCTGCTCATTGGTTTTTTGCCATTGCCTGGGAAATGCACGACAACTCGCTCATGCCGATAACTGAGCACGGTAGAAGTGGAGAGAGTAAAAGAAGTTGGCTAGTTACACACAAGTCAAATCTTAAAACGCTGAAGGACTACGGTAATCCTTGCGACCCAGAAGAGGAGCCTCATTACTATCGTCTAATTGATACAGCCAGATCAATGGCCGAACAACCTGGCGAGTTTTATAGAAAGCAGTGGAAGCCTTTTCTAAAGGCATACAGTGAGTACGTTAACGAAGTAGCCGAGAATCCTATGTGTCAAGTAGTGTTTGAAAAAGATGAAAAGCTACGTTATTCATCGGGAAGAGGTAAGGGGAGCTTGCCTTTACCCGAGCTATAAAATATGTACTCTCTTAAACCCTTGCCCTGCAAGGATTTAAGAACTTAAATCCCAAAGCGGGGCAAGGAGTAAAAACAGATTATCTTAAAAATCAAGGTCATCGCTTAACTGATTTGGTTTATCAATGGTACACAGCCAAATTTCGAAGCCTGCTTAACGGGGCAAAGTAAGGGAAGAGAGCAAAATTATGGAGATATAAAATCATTAGCTTTTAAGTCAGAGTGTCCCGCCTATCAAATCCATCTTTAACCGCAAAAAAAAAGGCTGGCTCTCTGCATTTTCGCTTGCTCTATCAAAGCCGAATCGGTGTCACCCGATTCACAAAAACTGGGACAGCCAACCAGTCAGTATATTTCTTAATTTCAACGTTAACACTCAACCTCTTCTAAAGGGTATGGGTTAGAGCAAACGAAAAAGCAGAGGGCCGCCATGTACCCCAAATACATGACGACCCCACATGAAAAAATATTTTCCTGGCCCCATTGTGGCATAGGCTTCCGTCTCATTGCAACACATTGAGTCTCAAAACTGGACTCAATCTCAAGCTGAACTCATCAAATCTTTCGATCGCCTGCGATCGCACCTTCTGACAGCAGGAGGTGCAGCATGATAGCTCTAGCACCTCAGAAGGCGATCGCCACACTTCCAACGCTAGTCGAGTCCATGACGCTGCGTCCTTACCAGGTACGGGTTAAGGAAGAGGTTTATCGAACCAACGACAGCTTGATCGACCGGATTCTAGTAGTTGCTCCTACTGGCGCTGGCAAAACCATAATTTTTTGTTCACTGATTGCTGATGCCATTGCTAAAGGGCAACGAGTTCTAATCGTTGTCCACCGCGACGTTCTCATCAAACAAACCTTTGAGAAGTTACGGCGCTTTGGCATCGATTGTGGCTTCATTAAAGCTGGATGGGCAGAGAACCGAGACGCGCTAGTTCAAATCGCCAGCGTTCAAACACTACCCCGTCGCCATTGGTGGAAAGAGTTTAAGGCAGACATTGTCATTCTGGACGAAGCGCATGTTATCCTTCTTTTGTTACTACGGTGAGAGGAAACTGATCAGTTGCACTCAAGCCACTTTGAGTTCTGCCACTTCCAGCTCTGAGCTTGGCAACAGGCGAAAGGTATCCATCCAAT